>CASEKM010000170.1 GCA_949288405.1 uncultured bacterium
GGGCCTGGGCGGCGGCAGGGGCCGCCTGGACCGGGATCCCCCGGGAGAGCTGTTCCTCCAGCTTGGCCACCCGGGCGGCCAGCCCGGCGGGGGAGCTGTCCAGGCTCTCATCGCACAGGCGGAGCAGGCACAGCTCCGCGTCGGTGCGGCGGCTGCTGGAGCGGGACAGCTCCGGCAGGGTGGACTGGAGCAGCCGCAGGATCTGAAGCAGGCGGGGGGCGGTGAACTGCTCCCCCAGGGCCCGCATGGTGTTTCCGTCGTACCCGCCGGTGAGGAGGGCGGCGCCCCCCTGGGGGGCGGTCTTCCGCAGCAGCAGGTCCCGGGCCAGGGAGGAGAGCTCCTCCAGCACCGAGGCCACGTCCTTGCCGTTGGCGTACAGCCGTCCCAGAGTCTCCAGGGCCCCGGCGGTGTCCCGGGCGGCGATGAGGCCCATGAGCCGGGCGGTCTCCAGGTTGCCCGCCAGGCCCAGGGTGTCCAGAATCGTCTGCTCATCCACCTGCTGTCCGCCCCCGGCGCACTGGTCCAGCAGGGACAGGGCGTCCCGCATGCCGCCGTCGGCCAGCCGGGCCAGCAGGGCGGCCCCCTCCGCCGTCAGGCCGATGCCCTCCTGTCCGGCCACATAGGAAAGCCGCTGGGCGATCTGGCCTGGGAGGATGCGCTTGAAGGAGAACTGCTGGCACCGGGACTTGATGGTGGCGGGCACCTTGTGCAGCTCGGTGGTGGCCAGAATGAACATCAGGTGCTCCGGGGGCTCCTCTAAAATCTTCAGCAGGGCGTTGAAGGCGGGGGTGGACAGCATGTGCACCTCGTCCACGATGTACACCCGCTTGCGCACAGCGGCGGGGGTGTACACCGCCTCGTCCCGCAGGGCGCGCACCTGGTCCACCCCGTTGTTGGAGGCGGCGTCCAGCTCCAGCACGTCCAGGATGGAGCCGTTCTCGATGCCCAGGCAGGCGGGGCAGGCGTTGCAGGGGTTGCCGTCCACCGGGTGCTGGCAGTTCACCGCCCGGGAGAGGATCTTGGCGCAGGTGGTCTTGCCGGTGCCCCGCGTTCCAGTAAAGAGATAGGCGTGGGACAGCCGGCCGGAGGCCACCTGCCGCTTCAGGGTCTCGGTGATGTGGCCCTGCCCCACCACGTCGTCGAAGGTGCGGGGCCGCCACTTGCGGTAGAGGGCTTGGTACATGGGGGTCACCTCGAAAGAAAACAAACGATGTTTGGAATTTGCAGGGGGATTTCGACGCCTCTTTTTAAGCCTTCCCCCTGGGGAAGGTGCCGAGCGTATGCGAGGCGGATGAGGGGGCAATGATAGAGTGGTTCTTTGTGTAGGGCGCGAGAAGGTGAATTGCCCCACAGGGGCAAGAGAAGCTGGCCTGGGCCACGACCCGGCGCGCCGTCTCACAGGGTTTCGCCCTGCGGGGCGAGTTTCTTTCTGGATGCCCAGAAAGAAACCAAAGAGGCACCAGGGGGTGAGCGCAATCGGCAGGCGCGTCTGCGCCGCCCCTGCCTCCATGCCGCTCACCCCCTGGACCCCCGCTTACGGGGCCGCCAATTAGGAGGCCTTGACAATCATCGCAAAGGCGCGGGTGGCTCAGCTGAATGGCTTCCCTTCTATTCCCGCTGCCGCTGAGCTGCCGGCAGCCTTTGAGGATTGCTTCTATCGGTGGAAAGCGCGCCTTTTGGGCGGGTGGGGCTCAAGTTGGGCTCAGGGCGTCGGCGGGCGGGTGAGGGCACCCGCCCCTACGCAGATGCAGAAGCTCTCCACCCAATTTGTAGGGGCCGGTCCCAGACCGGCCCGCGGGCGCACACTGTGCGCTCCTACGGCAGAAATTGGGCCGGAATCGTTGGTTCGGCAACGCCAGGCGCAGAAATGAAGCCGCACTCGCTCTAATTTTCTACAAACCCAGGGCCCGGTGGCCCGGCGGGAATTTAGAACGTCACTCAGATTTTGCGCGCCGGAAATATTCTGCCCGCTTCAAGGGGTAACCCCCGTAAAATGGGGTCCGGGGAGAGGCGACTATGAGCACGAAGTGCTCATCGGAGCCGTCCCCGGTGGCGTTTTGCCTACTTTGCCGCCATGGGCAAAGTAGGCCGCCGCCCGCAGGCGGCGGAACACCCTGCGCCTAAACTTACATAAAGAAAAACCTTCGGCGGAGAGCAAGACCGCACACCGGCCTTTGAAGCGCGCGGTATGCCCGTTACCGGGACAGCCGGCTCAAGGACAGTACCCCCGCGGCACACGCGGCGGGCCGCTTAGTGCTGCTCGGTTCCCCGCCTGACACGGTTCACGGAGCCGCGTTGCGCGGGACCGGCCTATCATCACTGCTTATCCAGGTCAGACGACACATCACCCGTCCGGGGGCCGGGATTCATCCCTGCTGTAGCGGATTGCAGGTACAGGGCACCGCTATCTCCCCAACTAGTGCGGCCTTGCTCTCCGCCGAAGGCGGACTACAGACTGAGAGTTATTTTACTATAATTCTGCCCGCTTGGCAACTGATTTTTTCACGAAAAATCCCGCCGTCCGTTCCGGGCGGCGGGACTTTTGCGCTACCAGCCGGTGCCCACGATCTCCCCGTGCCAGCCGTCTGTCGCCCAGGTGATATGGCCGCACAGGCGCGTCTCCAGGGCTCCGTCGGGGATGCGGGGGTCGTTTCCGGTATACGCCCCGGTGTTTCCGGCCATGGACCAGTTCCTGGCCCGGTCGTTCTCCGGCACGAACACGGCGGTGAACCGGAAGCACCAGGTGTCCTCCCCGATCCGCCCCTCCGACCGGAGCCAGGCGGTCTCCTCCTCCGCCGGCTCCACGCCGGTCTGGACGACGGTGCAGCGGTACTTGCTGCCCTTTGTCACCTGAAGATAGGGCTCTGCATAGGCCTCTGCGTAGGCCGCCGCGGCATCCAGGTAGGACCGGCGCCAGCCGGAGATCACGATCTCCCCCTGCCGGTCCTCGCCGCCCCGGGCCAGGAACTCCGTCTCGTCGTACCAGTCGCGCAGGTCCTCATAGAGGGACAACGGGGGCTGCTCCTCACCCGGAGCCGGGGATACCCAGATGCTCCCGCCGGACGTCACATACTGGGCGGCCTCCAGCCCCTCCCAGGCGGTGAGGGAGAACCCGGTCCCCGTGGCCAGGGTCACTTGGGCGCGCCCCAGCAGGGTCCCGCTGTCCGGCGCTCCCTCCGGCCACGGCTCCCAGGCGGCCCGCTGGAGGCGGCCCAGGTGGTAGAGGGCGTTGTCCGCCTGCCAGCCGCCGGCAAATATGCCCCTCCAGCCATCCTGGTACAGGCGCAAGGTGAGCGAGCTGCCCTCCACCACGGCGTTCAGCGCCTCTGTTAGATCGGCCGCCCTGGGGGGAGGGGCGCAGCCCATGGAGCGGTCCACCACGAAGCGCTCCGCCATCCGGCGCAGCTCCTCCGCCTCCTCTGCGGCGTACAGCTGGTCTGCCTCGGTCTCTCCCGGCGCCGGCCACACCGCCTGGACCACATAGGCGCCCCCCTCGGGGGCGGGGCAGACCCAGGTCCCAGCCGCCTCGTCCTGGGCGGGCGGGTCGTCCGCGTACCGCACCGACAGGGACGCGCCGGTGCCGTAGGCGGAGCGCCACAGGAAGGTGCCGTCCTCCTGGACCTGAACCGGCTCCCAATTTGCCACCGGGATGTATAGATACCAGCCCTCCCCGTCAAAGCGCCGGGCGGGGTGGTCGTTGCCCCAATTTTCCACATACAGGGGCAGGTTCAAACCTTGGTCGGTGACGTACCAGTCGTAGATGGCCTCCTCATAGCTGTTGTGATAGCCCCAAAAGGCGAGGTTGTCGTTGACAATGGAATTGTAAAGGATATCATAGCTGCCGTCTGGATACCGCAGGGCCACGAGGTTGCGGCCCCCCTGGCCCTCCAGGTCGTACCAGCCGTCCTCCTCGTACATGCCGCCCACCAGCATCACATCGTCGGCGTCCACCTGGACCAGGTAGTGAAAGGTCCATGCCTCCAGGGTGCCGTTGGGGTCCAGGTCCTTCACCTCGCCCTTCTTGTCCAGCCAGGCGAGCTTGGCGGCGGTGACGCGGGCGGTGGCCTCCCGGCCGTCGGCGGTGTAGTAAACCGCCGTGTCCGCGGACATGGCCTCCTGGGCAAACGCCTCCATGCTGGCGTACTGTCCCATTCCGGACTTGTCCTGCGCCGCCGGGTTGGCAGCGCAGG
>CASEKM010000171.1 GCA_949288405.1 uncultured bacterium
TAGGCCATGCCGAAGGTCAGCAAAATGGCGTAGGCGATGAGCAGGCAGACCACCCCGGCAGCAAACTGGACCACCGACACCCACAGGGGGCGCAGGCGCAGCTCCTCATTTTTCCGCTCCCCCTGCATCAGGTCCAGCAGCTTGGCCCGGGACACCCGGAGGCCGCTGAACACCATCACCAGCAGGAAGATGAGGGCGAAGTAGGCCGCCGTCCGCGCCGCCGCCCGGGGGGAGAAGGCCAGCCCCAGGAACTCCGGCCCCAGGGAGAACATGGACAGGGTGAGGGCGGACAGCCCCTGGGAGGCCAGCAGGCCAAGTCCCAGGCCCAGGGCCAGGGAGACAAGGCCGATGAGCCCCGTCTCCAGGAACAGCAGCCGGGACACCTGCCCCTGGCTGAGCCCCAGCAGCAGGTAGGTGCCCAACTCCCGCTTCCGCCGCCGGAGGAGAAACCCGTTGGCGTACAGAATGAGGCAGGAGAGCACCACCGCCACAAAGACGGAGAAGATGTCGATGCAGGACTGGATGACCTGGGCCATGGGGTTTTGGCTCTGGGACAGATAGACCATGACGGCCTGGCCGTCCAGGGAGTTGAAGGTGTAGAAGAGGCACACCCCCAGGGTGAGGGTGAGCAGATACACGCCGTAGTCCCGGAAGGACCGGCGCACGTTGCGGAAGGCCAGCTTAGAGAACATCTTCCATCTCTCCTCCCAGCTGGGTGATCACCCGGATGATCTGTGCGAAAAAGGCCCGGCGGTCCAGATCGCCCCGGGACAGCTCCCGGAAGACGCGGCCGTCCCGGAGGAATACCACCCGACGGCAGCAGCTGGCGGTGAAGGCGTCGTGGGTCACCATGAGGATGGTGGTTCCCCGGTCCCGGTTGAGCGCCTCCAGCCGCTCCAGCAGCATGCGGGCGGACTTGGAGTCCAGGGCCCCGGTGGGCTCGTCGGCCAGCACCAGGGCGGGCCCGGTGACGATGGCCCGGGCGGCGGCGCACCGCTGCTGCTGGCCCCCGGACATCTGGTAGGGGTACTTGTCCAGACAGTCCCCGATGCCCAGCAGCTGGGCCGTCTCCTCCACCCGGGAGCGGACGGTCTCCGCCGGGGCGCCCACGATGGACAGGGCCAGGGCGATGTTCTCAAAGGCGGTGAGGGTGTCCAGCAGGTTGCAGTCCTGGAAGATGAACCCCAGCCGCTCCCGGCGGAAGCGGGTGAGTTCCCGCCCCTTCAGCTTGGTCAGCTCCCGCCCCTCCACCAGGATGGAGCCGGAGGTGGGGGTGTCGATGGTGGAGATGCAGTTGAGCAGGGTGGTCTTGCCCGAGCCGGAGGCCCCCATGACCCCCACGTACTCCCCCGCCTCCAGGGTCAGGTCCACCCCGTCCAGGGCCCGGGTGGCGGCCCCCCGCTTGCCGTATACCTTGGTCAGGCCGGTGACCTGTAGCAGATGTTCCATGGTTTCATTCTCCTTTCGCCGGGCGGCCCCGGCTCTCACTGTATGAAAGGGTATCATACAGTTTTAAAAAATTTCCCACGGAAATCATTAGGATTTTCTTAACCTTTCGTGAAGGGGGGATGAGAACAGAAAAATCCGCCCCGCCGGTCTCCCGGCGAAGCGGACCTGAGGGCACGAGCCCGGGTTGGGGCGTCAGCGGGCTTTGCGCACCAGCTCCATCTCCAGATGGGGGATGTTGTCCTCCAAAAACTCCGGGCGGGCGGTGGGGCGGAAGCCCGCCTTTTGGTAAAAGCCCCGGGCGTAGCTCTGGGCGTGGAGCAGGATGCGCCGGGCGTCCGTCTGGGCCCAGGCGGTCTGGACGCCCCGCTCCAGCAGCGCCCGCCCCAGGCCGGTCCCCCGGTGGGCGGGGGCAGTGACCACCCGGCCTATGACAGCGGTATCCGACCCCGGCTCCGGCGCCATCACCCGCAGGCAGGCGGCGATTTTCCCATCCGCGTCCCGGGCAAACACGTGCCAGGCCCGGCGGTCCAGGCCGTCCACCTCCTGGTAGGGGCAGGCCTGCTCCACCACGAAGACGGCGGTGCGCAGGACCAGCAGGTCGTAGAGCTCATCCCGGGTGAGCTCGCTCCAGTGTTTCACGGTCCAGATCATAATCCGGCGGCCTCCTTTCAGGGCTCCTCCAGCCCCATCACGTCCATGCTGTGGAGCATATGGATGGCCATGGCGTGCTCCGCCCCCTCTCCGTCCCGCTTTTGCAGGAACTCCAGCAGCAGGGCGTGGTCCCGGAGGGTGTCCTCCGAGAGCTGCTCTCTCCGCTCCCCCTTCTCCACGGCGGTGGACACCGCCTGTTGGATCAGGGGCAGCAGGCGCAGCAAAAATTCGTTGTGGGCCGCCCGGACAATGGCGGTGTGGAAGGCCTGGTCCGCCTGGGTGCGGTCCCGGCCCGCCCGGATGCACGCCTCCACCGCCGCGCCCTTCTTCAAAATGTCCTCCAGCTCCCCCGCCGTGGCCCGGCGGCAGGCCAGAGCGGCGCACCGGGGCTCGAACATGGCCCGCAGCTCGAACAGGTCCCGCAGCTGTCCCTTCACCCGCTCCAGGCGGCGGAAGTCCAGGGCGTCCTGCTCCGCCGCCGCTTGGGGCACGAAGGTCCCCTTGCCCCGGCGCACCTCCAGCACGCCCTGGTCGGCCAGGGTGCGGATGGCCTCCCGCAGGGTGGCCCGGCTCACCCCCAGCTGCTGGGAGAGCTCCACCTCGTTGGGCAGCTTCTCCCCGGGCTGGAACCGCCGCTCCACCACAATGTCGGTGTACAGGCGCTCCGCCGTCTGTTGAGACAGGTTTTGTTTCGGCATGGTCACGTCTCCTTTTCCCCTTGACATTCCTGCCTCTATCTTATACTATATAGTCAGACAATGCAAGAGAAATCAGACAACTGATTTTCGCCGCCCCCAAGAGGGCGGGCCAGACAAACAAAATTTGTGAGGAGGTCCTTTCCCATGCGTTCCGACGTCATCAAGAAGGGGGCGCCCGCCGCCCCCAACCGCTCTCTGCTCTACGCCCTGGGCTACACCAAGGAGGAGCTGGAGTGTCCCCTCATCGGCGTGGTGTGTTCCTTTAACGAGATCGTCCCCGGCCACATGAACCTGGACAAGATCGCCGAGGCGGTGAAGGCCGGCATCCGGGCCGCCGGCGGCACCCCCGTGGAGTTCCCTGCCATCGCCGTGTGCGACGGCATCGCCATGGGCCACGTGGGCATGAAGTACTCCCTGGTCACCCGGGACCTGATCGCCGACTCCACCGAGGCCATGGCCCTGGCCCACCAGTTCGACGGCCTGGTGATGATCCCCAACTGTGACAAGAACGTGCCCGGCCTGCTCATGGCCGCCGCCCGGGTGAACATCCCCACCATCTTCGTCTCCGGCGGGCCCATGATGGCGGGCACCATGAACGACGGCCGCCGCACCTGCCTGTCCCACATGTTCGAGGCGGTGGGGGCCTACTACGCCGGCAAGCTGGACGAGGACGGACTGGAGGAGTACGAGAACAACGCCTGCCCCACCTGCGGCTCCTGCTCCGGCATGTACACCGCCAACTCCATGAACTGCCTCACCGAGGCCATTGGCATGGGCCTGCGGGGCAACGGCACCATCCCCGCCGTGTGGTCCGCCCGGCTGCGCCTGGCCAAGCACGCCGGCATGCAGATCATGGACCTGGTGGCCAAAAACATCCGCCCCCGGGACATCATGACCGAGGCCGCCTTCCACAACGCGGAGACCATCGACATGGCCCTGGGCTGTTCCACCAACACCATGCTCCACCTGCCCGCCATCGCCCACGAGTGCGGCATCGAGCTCAGCTTTGACATGGCCAACGAGATCTCCCAGAAGACCCCCAACCTGTGCCACCTGGCCCCCGCCGGGGATACCTTCATGGAGGACCTGGAGCGGGCCGGCGGCGTGTACGCCGTCATGGCCGAGCTGGCCCAGGCCGGCCTGCTGGACACCAGCCTGATGACCTGCACTGGCAAGACCATCGCGGAGAACCTGGAGGGCGTGGTCAACCGCAATCCCGAGATCATCCGGCCCGTCAGCAATCCCTACTCCAAGACCGGCGGCATCGCCGTCCTCAAGGGCAATCTGGCCCCCGACGGCTGCGTGGTGAAGCAGTCCGCCGTGGCCCCCGAGATGATGGTCCACCAGGGCCCCGCCCGGGTGTTCGACAGCGAAGAGGACGCC
>CASEKM010000172.1 GCA_949288405.1 uncultured bacterium
AAGGCCAAGGACCGGGACACCGTGGTCACCGGCCGGTCTGTGGACGCCCCGGTGCGCTGCCTGCGCAACCAGATGACCAACGCCTACATCGCCAAGGAGCGGGAGGGCGCCGACCGCATGGAGCTGGAGCACTTCACCCTGGGCGGCCTGCGCCGGGCGGTGTTCGACGGCGACATGAAGAACGGCAGCGTCATGGCCGGCCAGGTGGCCGGGATGCTCCACGAGATACGCCCCCTGCGGCAGATCTTTGAGGAGATGACCGCCGGGTGCGGCGAGACCCTGAAGAAGCTGGAGGGTATGGGGCTGTAATGCCCCGGCCCCTGTTGCAGGGACTGAGGCTGCCCGCATCCTGCGCTCCAAAGCCTTCCCCCTTCTAGGGGGAAGGTGGCACGGCCGGAGGCCGTGACGGATGAGGGTGAGTACGTTGAAGAACCCGTGCCCCCTCATCCGCCTCGCTGCGCTCGGCACCTTCCCCCCTGTGGGGGGAAGGCTTGGCGGGCGCCCCTACAGCAGAGTTTTCAATTTTCCTGTGAGAAGGACGGAAGGACCAACAAAAAATTTTGGAGGAACAAGGCATGAAGCTAGCCTTTTTGTATGCCGGTCAGGGCTCTCAGCATGTGGGCATGGGCCGGGACCTGTATGAGAAGTATCCGGCGTTCCGGGCGGTGCTGGACAGCGCCCCCGTGGACTTCGACCTGAAGCAGCTGTGCTTTGAGGGGCCGGAGGAGCAGCTCAACGACACCCGCTACACCCAGCCGGGCTCACCGCGGTGCTGAAGGAGGAGGGGATCACCCCCGCCTACACCGCCGGCCTGAGCCTGGGCGAGTACTCCGCCCTCCACTGCGCCGGGGTGCTGGACGCCCAGACCGCCGTCTCCCTGGTGGCCTTCCGGGGGAAGGCCATGGCCGAGGCCGTGGTGGGCCGCCCCTGCGGCATGGCCGCCGTGCTCCAGCTGGACCGGGAGAAGCTGCAGGCCGTGTGCGAGCAGGCCTCCAGCGCCGGGGTGGTGGAGTGCACCAACTACAACTGCCCCGGGCAGATCGTCATCTCCGGGGACGCCGCCGCGGTGGAGAAGGCCTCGGAGCTGGCCAAGGAGGCCGGCGCCAAGCGGGTGGTCCCCCTGAAGGTGAGCGGGCCCTTCCACACCTCCCTGATGGCTCCCGCCGGGGACGCCCTGCGGGAGAAGTTCAAGACGGTGGACTTCCATGAGATGGAGATCCCCGTGCTGTTCAACTGCCTGGGCCGGGAGATGGGGGAGGGGGACGCCATCCCCGCCCTGCTGGAGCGCCAGGTCCAGTCCAGCGTCTATCTGGAGGACACCATCCGCCGTCTGGCCCAGCTGGGGGTGGACACCGTGGTGGAGATCGGTCCCGGCAAGGCCCTGACCGGCTTTGTCCGCAAGACGGCCAAACAGATCAAGTGCTATCCGGTGGAGACGGCGGAGGACCTTCAGGCCGCCCTCACCGCGCTGAAAGGAGAGTAAACCATGAGCCTGCAAGGAAAAAACGCCCTGGTCACCGGCGGCAGCCGGGGGATCGGCCGGGCCATCTGTCTGGAGCTGGCCCGTCAGGGGGCCAACGTGGCGGTGAACTACGCCGGCAACGCCAAGGCGGCGGAGGAGACCGTGGAGGCCTGTAAGGCCCTGGGGGTGGAGGCCGTCGCCATTCAGGCGGACGTGGCCGACGCCGCCGCCTGCGAGGCCATGGTGAAGGAGGTCATCTCCACCTTCGGGAGCCTCCAGATCCTGGTGAACAACGCCGGCATCACCCGGGACAACCTGGCCCTGAGCATCAGCGAGGCCGACTTCGACGCGGTGCTGGACACCAACCTGAAGGGGGCCTTCCACTGCTGCAAGGCGGCCTACCGCCCCATGATGCGCCAGCGCTATGGCCGCATCATCAACATGAGCAGCATCGTGGGCCTGCGGGGCAACGCGGGCCAGGCCAACTACTCCGCCAGCAAGGCGGGCCTCATCGGCCTGACCAAGTCCCTGGCCAAGGAGCTGGCCGCCCGGAAGGTGACCGTGAACGCGGTGGCCCCCGGCTTTATCGATACCGAAATGACTGCCGTTCTGCCGGAGCAGGCCAAGGAGGCCATGCTCAAGACCATCCCCATGGCCCGCCTGGGCCAGCCGGAGGACGTGGCCCGGGCAGTGGCCTTCTTCGCCTCGGACGAGGCCGCCTATATCACCGGCCAGGTGCTGTGTGTGGACGGCGGCATGGCGGTTTGAGCCGCAGAAAGGATGGAAATGAAAGCTATGGAAAAGAGAAGAGTTGTCATCACCGGTATGGGCGCGGTGACTCCTCTGGGCCATTCCGTTCAGGAGAGCTGGGAGGCGGCCAAGGCCGGCAAGTGCGGCGTGGGCCCCATCACCCTGTATGACCACAGCGCCCAGAAGGTCTCTCTGGCGGCTGAGGTAAAGGACTTTGATCCCACGGAGAAGCTGGACAAGAAGGAGGTCCGCCGGATGGACCGCTTCTCCCAGTTTGCCCTGTACGCCGCCGAGGAGGCCATGGCCGACTGCGGCATGGACCTGGAGGGGATGGACACCTCCCGCATCGGCGTGTGCGTCTCCAGCGGCGTGGGCGGCATGCAGACCTTCCAGAACTCCTGTGAGGTGGGGGAGAGCCGGGGCTTTGACAAGGTGTCCCCCTTCTTCATCCCCATGATCATCGCCAACCTGGCCGCCGGGCGCATCGCCATCCGGTTCGGCCTCCACGGCATGTGTACCTGCCCGGTGACCGCCTGTGCCGGCGGCTCCAACGCCATCGGCGACGCCTTCCACTACATCCGGGACGGCTACGCCGACGCCATGGTGACCGGCGGCGCCGAGGCCACCATCACCTCCCTGGCCATCGGCGGCTTCACCTCCATGAGCGCCCTGACCACCGCCACCGACCCCAACCGGGCCTCCATCCCCTTTGACAAGGAGCGCAGCGGCTTCGTCATGGGTGAGGGCGCGGCCATCCTGGTGCTGGAGGAGCTGGAGCACGCCAAGGCCCGGGGCGCCAAGATCTATGGGGAGATCACCGGCTACGGCGCCAACTGCGACGCCCACCACATCACCGCCCCCGACCCCACCGGCGCCTGGCCCGCCGCCTGCATCCAGATGGCGCTGGACGACGCGGGCATCGCCAAGGAGCAGGTGGACTATGTGAATGCCCACGGCACCTCTACCCCCCTGAACGACAGCGGCGAGACCGCCGCCATCCGCAAGGTGTTCGGGGAGCACGCCGGCAAGCTGATGGTCAGCTCCACCAAGTCCATGACCGGCCACCTGCTGGGGGCCAGCGGCGCGGTGGAGGCCATGTTCAGCGTCATGGCGCTGAAGGACGGCTTCGTCCCCGCCACCATCAACTATCAGGTGCCCGACCCCGCCTGTGACCTGGACATCGTGCCTAACCAGGGCCGTCAGGCGGACATCAAGTGCGCCATCTCCGATTCCCTGGGCTTCGGCGGACACAACGCCTGCCTGGTATTCCAGAAGTGGGAGGGCTGAGCATGGAACTGAATATTCAGCAGATCATGGAGATCCTGCCCCACCGGCCCCCCTTCCTGCTGGTGGATAAGATCGTGGACTGTGAGCCCGGCGTGAAGGCCACAGGCATCAAGTGCGTCACCATGAACGAGCCCTTTTTTACCGGCCACTTCCCCGGGCAGCCCATCATGCCCGGGGTGCTGATCCTGGAGGCCCTGGCTCAGACCGGGGCGGTGGCCGCCCTCTCTCTGCCGGAGAACAAGGGCAAGCTGGCCATCTTCGGGGGGGTCAAGAACTGCCGCTTCAAGCAGCAGGTGGTGCCCGGCGACGTGCTGGAGCTGTCCTGCGAGCTGGTGGAGCAGCACGGTCCGGTGGGCTTCGGCAAGGCGGTGGCCAAGGTGGACGGCAAGGTGGCCGCCCGCTGTGAATTGACCTTCGTCATCCAGTAAACGCTGGGAGCCGCGTGCTGCCAGGACCCCACCGATCTCAGTGGAACGGCACACAAACAGGAGGCATACCAATGCTGGACGAAGCCTTTGACCGCGTGTATACGAAATTCAAGCTCCACTTCTACCGCTCGGTGTTCTCCCGCTTCCAGGACCGGGAGGCCAGCCTCACCACGGTGGAGACCTTCTGCATGGAGATCATCAACGCTCTGGGAAACCCCACTGTCAATGAGTTCTCCAGTTTTGTCAACATCTCACCCCCCAACGCCGCCTATAAGATCAACAGCCTCATTCAAAAGGGCTACGTCACCAAGGAGCAGTCCCCCGACGACAAGCGGGAGTACCACCTGTCGGTGACCCAGAAGTATATCGACTACTACAACATCAGCCAGCGCTATCTCAACACGGTCCTGGACCGGGTGAAGGAGCGCTTTCCCCAGGAGGACGTGGCCAAGCTGGAGGAGATGCTGGACGTGATCTCCGAGGAGCTCATGCCCGAGCTGGACCCCAGCATTCCGGTCCAGTCCCATCCCGCCTCTTGAATCAACAGCCCGGCCGTTTCCGTGCGGCCGGGCTGCTTTTCTTGTTTGCCGCACGGGTCGAACATTTTGTGCAAAACCGCCCTTGTCACCCGGGGGCGGTTGTAGTATGCTGTTACCATGTCTGATTCCGCCCCTTGGCGGTGGAGAGGACGCACTCTGTTCTGTTTTGCGAAAGGAGGGATCACCTTGGACCAGCTGCCCGCCTCCATCCAGGCCGGCCTGACCGCCCTGCGGCAGCTTCCGGCGGAGCACCCGGACTTTTTTGCCTGGTACACCCTGATCCTCCGGTTCCTGTTTCCCCTGCTGGCCGTTCTCATGCTGGTGCG
>CASEKM010000173.1 GCA_949288405.1 uncultured bacterium
AGATACCGCCAAGATCACCGTCCGCTCCGGCAACGGGGGCAACGGGGTGGTCTCCTTCCACCGGGAGAAGTACGTGGCCGCCGGCGGCCCCGACGGGGGCGACGGGGGCCGGGGGGGCAACGTGGTGGTGGTGGCCGATGACCACATGTCCACCCTGATGGACTTCCGCTATAAGCGCAAGTATGTGGCGGAAAACGGCATGGACGGCTCCGGCAAGCGCTGCACCGGCAGGAACGGGGCCGACCTGGTGCTGAGGGTCCCCCGGGGTACGGTGATCCGGGACGCGGAGACCCAGGAGATCATCCAGGACATCTCTGGAGACGAGCCCTTCATCCTGTGTAAGGGCGGCCGGGGGGGCTGGGGCAACCAGCACTTCGCCACCCCCACCCGGCAGGTGCCCCGCTTTGCCAAGGCGGGCTTCCCCGGGGAGACCCGGGAGGTCGTTCTGGAGCTGAAGCTGCTGGCCGACGTGGGCCTGGTGGGCTTCCCCAATGTGGGCAAGTCCACCCTCCTCAGCGTGGTCAGCCGGGCCCAGCCCAAGATCGCCAACTACCACTTCACCACCCTGTTCCCCAACCTGGGGGTGGTGTACGTGGAGGAGGGGGTCTCCTTTGTCATGGCCGACATCCCCGGCATCATCGAGGGGGCGGCGGAGGGGGCCGGCCTGGGCCACGACTTCCTGCGGCACATCGACCGGTGCCGCCTGCTCATCCACGTGGTGGACGTGTCCGGCTCCGAGGGCCGGGACCCGGTGGCCGACTTCGAGGCCATCAACGCCGAGCTGCGGGAGTACTCCCCGGAGCTGGCCTCCCGGAAGATGCTGGTGTGCGCCAACAAGGTGGACATCATGCAGGACCCCGAGCTGCTCCAGCGCCTGCGGGCGCACGTGGAGGAGCAGGGCCTGGAGCTGTTCACCATCTCCGCCGCCGCCCACCAGGGCGTCCAGGAGCTTGTGAAGCGCTGCGCCCAGGAGCTTCAGGACCTGCCCCCGGTGGCGGTGTTTGAGCCCACCTATGTGGAGCGGCCCCCGGAGGTGGACACCACCGGCGAGGTGTCCATCGAGAAGTTCGACGACACCTGGGTGGTGGAGGCCCCCTGGCTCCAGCGCCTCATGGCCAACGTGAACTTCTCCGACTATGAGAGCCGCAGCTGGTTCGACCGGCAGCTGCGCGCCTCCGGCCTCTTTGACAAGCTGGAGGCCATGGGCATCCAGGACGGGGACACCGTCTCCCTGTACGACCTGGAATTTGAATATCAGCGGTAAGATCAGCGCGCCCGTCCCGGGCTTGGGGACGGGCGCGCTGTTTACTTTTTTCGCATAAACAGGGGATAGACCAGGACGGCCGGCGGCACCGTCAGCAGCAGAGCCGGATAGAACCAGGCCAGCTCCAGGTTTCCATATAGGAAACCTCCGATGACCGGGCCCAGGGTCATGCCCAGATCCAAGCCGATGTAATAAGTGCTGTTGGCCAGACCGCGCCTGCCCGGCCCGGCCAACAGGATGGCGGTGGACTGGCAGACGGAGCACATGATGCCGTAACCCCCCGCCATAAAGCAGGCGGCCAGGAACATGACCAGGTTGTTGGACATACCGGCCAGGGCCAGAATGCCGGTCAGGGCACTGAGGGCGCTGCCAGTCAAAAATACCGGGAAGGGAAGACGGTCAAACAGGCTTTTCATAGACAGGCGGAGGACCAGCAGGACCACCGCATAGAGGGGAAAGAACAGGCTGACGGAGATAGCCAGATGGCGGGCCTCCGCATAGCTGACCAGAAAAGACTGGATGGCACAGTAGGGGATGGCAAAGAGCATGATGATGGCAGCGATGGGCAGGACTTTGGGGTCGGCAATCTGGAGCGGAGGGCGGCGGCCTTCCGAGCGGGCGGCGAGGACGGCGGGCTCCGGTTCCCCCTTGTCCCGCACGAGCTGGACGATCAGCAGCGTGGCCAGGGAGAAAGCCAGGGCGATGGCAAAGGCGGTGTGATAGCCGAATGTCTGGTAGACGGTCACCCCGATCCCGGGGGCCACAGCCATTCCGAGCGCGTTCATCATGCCGTATACGCCCATACCGGAGCCCACTTTCTCACGGGGAAGCATATTGGACATCCAGGTGGACATACACACGGAACAGCAGGCAAAACACATGCCGTTGATGATTCGAAAGAAAACGATGCCGGCGGGATGGGAGGAGAGGATATAGCCCAGGCAGGCCAGGGACATCAGCGCCGCGCCGATGGTGGACACCCTGTATTTGCTGAACCGGTCCGCCAGATTGCCCACCAGGGGGCGGCAAAAAAGTGAGCACAGATTCATCAGCCCGCCGATGATCCCCATCAGCGCTGCCGACGCCCCTACGCTGCCGGCAAAGCCGGTGATGAGCGGCGTGACCAGCATGGGGCTGGAAAAGTAGAAAAAGCTGGCGGAAAGGATCAGTATGATGTCTCTGGAATAGATGCTGTGTCCCATAGAAAGTGCCTCCTTGATCAGCGCGGTGTTTTCCGCGCCGGACAACAGAACGGGAAAGACGCCCCGCAGGGGGCGGGATCAGTCGTTTTTGACGTTTTCATATGCCAGCTGAAGCAGACGGAGAAATTCCGTCCGCTCCTCGGAGGACATCCCGTGCAGCAGTTTGTCGCCGGTGCGCTCCCGGCTCTGGATCATCTGCTCTGCCGCAGCCTTCCCGGCGGGGGTGAGGGAGAGAAGCTGGCACCGGCCGTCCTCCCGGCTGCGGCGGACCGTCAGCAGACCCTTCTCCGCCGTGCGGCGCACCAGCCCTTGGGCCGTTTGATGGGTAATGCCCAGATAGTCTTTCAACTCGGTGACCGTTCTGTTCTCCTGCTCCAGACAGAAGCGGAGGCAGTCCGCCTGGCTGGAGGTGAGGCCGATGGCGGCCATATGCCGGTTCCGATTTTTCAAAATGGTGTGGGAGAGCATCAGTACCAGCCGTCCCACCTGATTTTCCATCCGTTCACACAACGCGCCCAACTCCTTCCCGGTCCATCCGCTGTCCGGGATAATTATGAAGCGTGCTGTATAATTTGTCAAGAGAGGTCTGCGCTGCCGCGAAAAAGAAAAGCCGCCCGAAGGCGGCGTTCGCCCTTAGAAGGGCAGGGCGATGATGGCCGGGATGAGCACCGGCACCGACAGGGACAGGATGACCCCCGAGGCGAAGGAGTAGATGGCCATGCGGTCGCAGGTGGCGCTGACCACCACTGGCAGCACCGTGTCCATGGCGGTGGCGCCGGGGAGAGCCACTGCCTCGATGTACCCCAGCTTTTTGGCCACCACCGGGACGGCCACGATGGAGAACAGCTCGTGCATGATGTTGGAGAGGAAGGCGGTGGCCGACACCGTCAGAGAGTAGGGGGCCAGCAGGGTGGGGGCCAGGGAGTACCAGCCGAAGCCCGCGGCGGCGGCCACGCAGTCCTTGGGGCCCAGGGGGAGGAAGAGCCCGGCCAGGGCGGTGACGGCGAAGGTGCCCGCCATCACCGCCAGGGGGACCAGCAGCACCCGGAAGCCGGCGGCCCGCACATCCCGGAGCATGTTCCCCTGCCGCCCCATGTCCAGCCCCACCAGCAGGAGGAGCAGGTAGAGCCCAAAGTTGATGACAGTGCCGCAGTGGGCGGTGACCGCCTCCGGGAGGAGGAAGAAGCCCGCCAGCATGCCCAGCACCACGGCGGCCACAATGAGAGCGGTGAGGCTGTGGTCCACATGGACCTTCTCGCGGGCGCCCTGGGCGTCCTCCTGGGCCGCCTCCCGGGGGGAGCGGCCCAGGGCGTCCATGCCCAGGATATACTTGCGCAGGGCGTGGACGGCCAGCATGCTGCCGATCATGGAGGTGATGGTGATGGTAAAGGCGTTGAGGCCGATGGTGCCCAGAGAGGCCACGATCTCCTCGTTGGCCCCCAGCTCCGCCCCCAGGGTGAGGATGAGCAGCAGCAGAGCCGCCGTCTGAAACCGCCCCAGCCAGGGCATGGGGCGGGTGCGCACCCCGGGCCGGGAGCCGAGAAACGCGCCCAGGACCACCAGGCCCAGATAGATCGCCAAGTTGACCAGTGTGCCGGACATCTGCTGCAAGGGAAATTCCTCCTTCGGTATTTGACGCAGAGAGGGGCCGGGCGGCACAGGAGATGCCGTCCGGCCCTGATTTTCCCCACCCATTGTACTATGAATTGGGGCGGGTGTCAATTTTTTGTTAAGAGAGGGGCTCTTTACCGCATCCCCGCCGCCTGGTAGAGCAGGGCGTTGCAGATGGCGGCGGCCACGGTGGAGCCTCCCTTTCGGCCCATGGCCACAATGGCGGGGATGTCCCGGGCCCGGCACAGGGACCAGATGCGCTCCTTGCTCTCCACCACGTTGACAAAGCCCACCGGCACCCCGATCACCAGGGCGGGGCGGAGGCGCCCCGCCTCCATGAGCTCCGCCATGCGCAGCAGGGCGGTGGGGGCGTTGCCCACGGCGAAGACCGCCTCCGGGTGGAGGTCCGCCCACAGGTCCACGGCGGCGGCGGCCCGGGTGGTGCCCCTCTCTCTGGCCCGGCGGGCAATCTCCGGGTCCGCCATACAGCACAGGCGCTCCGCTCCCAGCCGCCCGCAGGCGGCGGCGCTCACCCCGGCGCGGGCCATATTGGTGTCGGTGACGATGGGGGTCCCGGCCTTCAGGGCGGCCACCCCCGCCTCCACGGCCCCGGGGGTGAACCGGAGGTGCTCCGCGTAGTCAAAGTCCGCGGTGGTGTGGATGACCCGCTTCACCACCGCCGCCCGGTCCGGGGGGAGGACGATGCCCCGGGCCTCCAGCTCCGCCTGGATGATGCGCATGCTCTCCCCCTCAATGTCCATGGGGGTCCCGTGCTCCAGCTTCATACCAGCGCCTCCCTCTGCCCGGTGACGATCCACACGGGGTTCTGGCCCAGCATCAGGTTCAGTCCCCCGGCGGGCTTGCTGCGGGCCACGGTGAGCTGGGTGATCCTGGGCTCCATGCCCAGCTGGGCAAGGGCGGCGGCCGCAGCCCCCAGGGTCTCCACCGCGATGGCGGTGAGGCACACCCGCGCGGCGGGGTTCTTCTCCAGCGCCGCCTGGAGGATGGGGAGGAGTTCCCCGTCGCTGCCCCCGATGAACACCCCGTCAGGGGCGGGGAGCGCCTCCAGCGCCTGGGGGGCCCGGCCCTGGGCCAGGGTCAGGTTATAGGCGGCGAAGCGCTCCCGGTTGGCCCGGATGAGGGCACAGGCCTCCCCCCGGCACTCCACCGCGTACACGCGGCTCCTGGGGGCCAGCAGGGCCAGCTCCACCGACACCGAGCCGGTGCCCGCGCCCACGTCCCAGTAGACCGCCCTGTCCCGCACCTCCAGCTTGGCCAGAACGGCGGCGCGCACCTCCTGCTTGGTCATGGGCACGTCCCCCCGGAGGAAGACGGCGTCGTCCAGCCCCTGGGACCGGGGGGCGTTGGCCGGGGGCTCGTACCCCTCCACCAGCAGCACCGACAGGGGGGCGGACGCCTGGCCCGCCAGCTCGCGGACCGGCCCGGAGCGGACCCGCTCCTCCGGGTAGGACAGGCTCTCCCCCAGGGTGGCGGTGAGGTGGCCCAGCCCGGCCTGGGTCAGCTGTGCGCACAGCTCCCCTGCGCCGTCTGCCCCGCCGGTGAGGAAGAACACCGGGCTTCCCCGGGCGGAGAGCACCTCCCCCACCGGGTCGCAGCTGAGACCGTGTGCGGAGACCGGCCGCCAGTCCTGCCAGGAGCGGCCCAGCCGGGCGGCGAAGTACTGGAGGCTGGAGATCCCCGGGAGTACCCGGGCGGCGATCCCCCGGTCCCGCAGCAGGGGGAGCAGGGCCTGGGCCCCGGAGTGAAAGCCCGTGTCCCCGCTGTACAGCACGCAGGGGGCAGCCCACGCATGCCCGGTCAAGCGCTCCAGGATCTCCGGGGATCTGGTGGCGGGGAGGTGGGGGGCGCCGGGGGCCAGGGCGCACGCCTCCAGCAGGCGGCGGGAGCCGATGAGGCAGTCGGCCCGCTCCAGGGCCTCCACTGCGGCGGCGGTGAGAGATTCCGCCCCGCCGGGGCCCATACCGATCAAGGTCACTTCCATGGGGGTTCCTTCTTTCTGTTATCTTGGAAAATTGGGGGCGGGGGATGGCGGCGAGCGTTGTTTCCTCTTTTTCGTAGGGCGCGACGACTCGGCGCGCCGCTTCGCAAGGTTCCGCCCTGCGGGGCGGGTTCCTTTTCCACTCTCGCTGAGTTTCCGGTAACCTTTGGGGGCTTCTTCTA
>CASEKM010000174.1 GCA_949288405.1 uncultured bacterium
GCCCTGCCCCAGTCCCCCCAGCAGTACAAGCAGCTGCTCATGCTCTCCGGCTTTGACCGCTATATGCAGATCGCCCGCTGCTTCCGGGACGAGGACCTGCGGGCCGACCGCCAGCCCGAGTTCACCCAGATCGACCTGGAGATGTCCTTCGTCAACGAGGACGACGTGATGGAGATCCAGGAGGGTTTTCTGCAGAGAGTTTTCAAGGAAGTGCTGGATGTAGACGTAAAGCCCCCCTTCCTGCGCATGCCCTGGCGGGAGGCCATGGACCGCTTCGGCTCCGACAAGCCCGACCTGCGCTTCGGCTTTGAGCTCAAGGACATCAGCGACATCGTGAAGGACTGCGGCTTCTCCGTGTTCTCCAGCGCGGTCCAGGGCGGCGGCTCCGTGCGCCTCATCAACGTGGACGGCCACGCCGCCGACTTCCCTCGGAAGAAGATCGACAAGCTGGCTGAGTTCGTCAAGACCTACAAGGCCAAGGGCCTGGCCTGGACCCGCCTCCACGACGGCCAGGTGACCTCCTCCTATCAGAAGTTCCTCACCGAGGAGGAGAACAAAGCGATCCTGGAGCGGGCCGGCGCCAAGGACGGGGACCTGGTCCTCATCGTGGGCGACGTAAAGGACGAGGTGGTCTTTGCCGCCCTGGGCGCCCTGCGGTGCGAGTGCGCCAAGCAGCTGGGCATCCTGGACCCCAAGGACTTCCGCTTCCTGTGGGTGACGGAATTCCCCATGTTCGTTCGAGTACAGCGAGGAGGAGGGCCGCTACGTGGCCATGCACCACCCCTTCACCGCCCCCATGGACGAGGACATCGACAAGCTGGAGACCGACAAGAAGAACTGCCGGGCCAAGGCCTATGACATCGTCCTCAACGGCACCGAGCTGGGCGGCGGCTCCATCCGCATCTCCGTCCCCGAGACCCAGGAGGCCATGTTCCGGGCCCTGGGCTTCACCGACGAGGACGCCATGGAGCGCTTCGGCCACCTGATCAACGCCTTCAAGTACGGCGCGCCCCCCCACGGCGGCCTGGCCTACGGCCTGGACCGGCTGTGCATGCTCATGGCCGGGGCCGACTCCATCCGGGACGTGATCGCCTTCCCCAAGGTGCAGAACGCCTCCGAGCCCATGACCAACTGCCCCGATTTCGTGGACGACAAGCAGCTGGATGAGCTGAGCTTGGCTGTTACCCGGAGAGAGGAAGCCTCTGACGAGGAGTAATCTCTGTTCTCTCTTTCACAAACTCAATCCCCGCTGTTCTTTCCCTGGAACAGCGGGGATTTTTCTTGCCTCCTAGGAGGCGCCCGCCGCCCGGGTGGGGCACACCCGGGCCCGCCCTGCCCGCCGCGTCCGGCACTTTCCCTCAAATGCGTCCTGATTTTCTTTGATTTTCCTGAAAAACCGTAAAAAAGGCGTCAAAAAATTTGACAGCGCACACAGAACATGATATACTTCCATACACTATAACATGAAAATGTGAAATTCAGGCGTGGAGAACCCCTCTCCACGCCGTTTTTCCCAGGAGGCATTTATGAAAAAGCTGATGGTTTTTCTGTTGTGTTTTCTGCTGACCGGCTGCGCGCCCGCTCCCGCCGGCTCCGCCGGCAGCTCCGTCTCTGAAGGCGGCTCCGGCAGCGCCCCGGTCGGAAGTTCCCAGACCTCCTCCTCTGTCCAGACGCCCCAGCCGGAGCCGGACCAGAGCGGCGGAGACTCCTCCCAGGCTCCCTCCTCCGACCAGTCCCAGGAGGAGACCGGCAGCCAGGGCCAGGCCCCCCAGAACAAGGAGCAGATCATCCAGGAGCTGGTGTCCGCCATGTCCCTGGAGGAGAAGGTGGGCCAGATGTTCTTCGGCCGCTGCCCGGAGACCGACCAGGCGGCGACGGCGTCCCAGTACAAGCTGGGGGGCTATATCCTCTTCGGCCGGGACTTTAAGGACAAGACCGCCCAGGAGGTGCGGGACAACATCGCCTCCTACCAGGCCGCCTCCGGCATCCCCATGCTCATCGGCACCGATGAGGAGGGGGGCACGGTAGTCCGGGCCAGCAGCAACCCCAACCTGTTCCCCAGCCGGGAGCCCTCCCCCCAGGTGCTGTACGCCCAGGGCGGGCTGGACGCCATCCTTCAGGACGCCCGTCAGAAGAGCATCACCCTGCTGGACCTGGGGGTCAATGTGAACTTCGCCCCGGTGGCCGACGTGTCCACCGACCCGGCGGACTTCATCTATGACCGCACCCTGGGCCAGGACGCCCAGACCACCGCCGACTACGTGTCCCAGGTGGTGGCCGTCATGGACCAGGAGCACATGGGCTCCGTGCTCAAGCACTTCCCCGGCTACGGCAACAATGTGGACACCCACACTGGCATCGCCATTGACCAGCGCCCCTATGAGACCTTCCAGACCGCCGACTTTCTCCCCTTCCAGGCGGGCATCCAGGCAGGGGCGGACGCGGTGCTGGTGAGCCACAACATCGTCACCTCCATGGACGAAGCCCTGCCCGCCTCCCTCTCCGCCACCGTCCACCAGATCCTGCGGGAGGGGCTGGGCTTTGAGGGGGTCATCCTCACTGACGACCTGGCCATGGACGCGGTGGCCCAGTACGCCCAGGACGGCTCCGCGGCGGTGCTGGCCGTCCAGGCGGGGAACGACATGGTCCTCACCACCGACTTCACCACCCAGATCCCCCAGGTGATCGCCGCCGTGGAGGACGGCACCATCCCCGAGTCCCAGATCGACCAGTCTGTGGCCCGGGTGCTCTCCTGGAAATACGACCTGGGTCTGCTGGGAGACTGAAACACAGCACCATGCGCGGCTGGGGCCCCCCCGGCCGCGCATTTTTTCCCGCTCACAAGCATCTGACACTGGAGGAATGATCCATGACGCCCCTCTTTGACGTCCTCAGAGACTACGCCGCCCGGCGGCCCGCCCGGTTCCACATGCCCGGCCACAAGGGCGGCCCCCTCCCCATTCCAGCGCTGTCCCCCGCCGCCCCCCTGGACGTGACGGAGATCCCCGGCACCGGCAACCTGTACGAGCCCGGGGAGCCCTTCGACTCCGCCCAGCGCCTGTGGGCGGAGCGGTTCGCCTTTGACCACTGCCAGTTCCTCACCGGCGGGTCCACCATGGGCCTTCACACCGGCCTGGCCCTGTTCTGCACCCCGGGGGACGCCGTGCTGGTGGACCGGAACTGCCACCGGTCGGTGTTCCACGCCATGGCCCTGCTGGACCTGAGGCCGGTGTACCTGGCGCGGCCCTGGCTGGAGGAGGAGAACCTCATCGGCCCCATCTCCCCGGAGCAGGTGGCGCTTTCCCTGCAGCAGCACCCGGAGATCAAAACAGTCTGTATTACTTCTCCCACATATGCCGGTGTGTTGTCTGATATTGGGGCTATCTCCCCCATCGTCCACGCCCACGGCGGGACCCTCCTGGTGGACGGGGCCCACGGGGCCCATCTGCCCTTCCTGGGGCTGGATCCCTTCCGGGGGGCGGACGGGGCGGTGGTCAGCGCCCACAAGACCCTCCCCGCCCTGGGCCAGGCCGCCCTGCTGTTCACCCGCGGCGTAGACCCGGACCGGGTGCGGCGCATGGCCTCGGTGTTCGGCACCACCAGCCCCTCCTACCCCATCCTGGCCAGCCTGGACGGGGCCCGGGCCTGGCTGGAGGAGGGCGGCGCGGAGGAGTACCGCCGGACCGCCCGCCGGGTGGCACAGCTGCGGCAGCGGTTCCCCTCCCTGGGCGGCACGCTGTCCCTGGACCCCGCCCGGCTCACCCTGAACGTACAGGACGGCCCCTCCTTTGCCCGGGCCCTGGAGGGGCAGAACATCTTCCCCGAGATGGAGGACGGGGGCCACGTGGTGTTCATCTGCACCCCCCAGGACCTGGCGGAGAACTTCGACCGCCTGGAGGGGGCCCTGGAGGGCATGGAGGACCGGATGGGCCCCTGTCCCCCCCTCCCCTCCCCTCCCCTGCCGGAGCGGGTGTGCTCCCTGCGGGAGGCCCTCTTTGCCCCCACGGAGACCCTCCCCCTGTTCCAGTGCGCCGGGCGGGTGGCCGCCGGGCAGCTCGCCCCCTATCCCCCCGGCGTGCCGGTGGTGGCCCCGGGAGAGCGGATCACGGAAAAAGAACTGGCCTATTTCGCAAAGATAGGGTATAATAGGATAGATACCCCTGTGATCGTATCCCGGGATGGGGAGGTTTGACTTTTATATGCAGGGGTTTCGCCCTGCGGGGCGAGCGACTTTTTGGCGCCCAAAAAGTCACCAAAAAAGCGCCAGGGGATGAGTCCAGGATGAGCGCTTTGCACTCATATTCACTCACCCCCTAGAACCCCCATTTGCGAAAGCCGCCAATTAGGCCGCCTTGGCAATCGTCGCAAAGGCGCGGGTGGTTCAGCTGACTGGTGTCCGTTCTATTTCCGCTGCCGCTGAGGGTTCGGTAACCTTGGGTGTTTCTTCTATCGGTGGAGCGCGCGCCTTTGTGTGGGTGGGGCTCAAGTGCGGCTCAGAGGAACGGCGGACGGGTGAGGACACCCGCCCCTACACAGATGCAGGGACGGTTCCATTCCCTTCGTAGGGGGCGGGCCGCCCCTACGGCTCTGAAATGCAGGAATGCCTCTGTAGAAGACGGCTCCATTCGTGGGGCGCGACGACCCCGGCGCGCCTGTGGCCCCCCTCTTGGCCTGCGCCCGCCGCGGCATCAGGCGCCCCCGCCTGTAGGGGCCGCCGCCCTCGGCGGCCCATGGGAAACGGACCGCCTGCATAACTAGGACCGTTCCCCTCA
>CASEKM010000175.1 GCA_949288405.1 uncultured bacterium
CGACGGCCCCGTCATGTACGCCGCCGCCGCCGAGGAGACCGGCAAGGACCTGATCGACGGCCGGGGCGACGCCTACTGCGGCATGCTCAACTGCTCCTACAACCTGGGCATGCGCCACCTGAAGGCCTACATCCCCGAGTACCCCGTGGGCACCGCCGAGGATATCGCCGCCATGATCCAGGACTATGTGCCCATTGCCCGGGCCCTCATCGGCCTGTCCAAGCTGAAGATCATCGCCTTCGGCCCCCGTCCCCAGGACTTCTTTGCCTGCAACGCCCCCATCAAGGGCCTGTATGAGATCGGCGTGGAGATCGAGGAGAACTCCGAGCTGGATCTGCTGGTGGCCTACAAGGCCCACAAGGACGACCCCCGCATCCCCGGCATCTGTGAAGAGATGGCCCAGGAGATGGGCGAGGGCCGCTACTACCCCGAGATGAACGAGCGCATGGCCCAGCTGGAGGTCACCCTGCTGGACTGGGCGGAGAGCACAAGGGGGCCCGGGAGTACGTGGCCTTTGCCGACAAGTGCTGGCCCGCCTTCCCCGAGGCCTTCGGCTTTGAGCCCTGCTATGTGAACTCCCGCCTGGTGAGCCGGGGCATCCCCGTCTCCTGCGAGGTGGACATCTACGGCGCCCTGTCCGAGTACATCGGCATGTGCGTCTCCGGGGACACGGTCACCCTGCTGGACATCAACAACTCCGTCCCCGCCGACCTGTACCAGGAGGACATCCAGGGCAAGTTCCCCTATCAGCTCACCGACACCTTTATGGGCTTCCACTGCGGCAACACCCCCAGCTGCAAGCTGTGCGCCGACCGGGCGGTGAAGTATCAGCTGATCCAGCACCGCCTGTTGGAGCCCAAGGGCTCCCAGCCCGACTTCACCCGGGGCACTCTGGAGGGGGACATCGCTCCCTCCCCCATCACCTTCTACCGCCTGCAGTGCGACAGCGAGGGCAAGCTGCGCTCCTACATCGCCCAGGGCGAGGTGCTGCCCGTCAAGACCCGCTCCTTCGGCGGCATCGGCATTTTCGCCATCCCAGAGATGGGCCGCTTCTACCGCCACGTGCTGGTGCAGAAGCGCTACCCCCACCACGGAGCGGTGGCCTTCGGCCACTACGGCAAGGCCCTGTTCGAGGTGATGAAGCTGCTGGGCGTGGAGGACATCGCCTACAACCAGCCCAAGAGCCTGCCCTACCCCACTGAGAATCCCTTTGCGTGATCGGAACCGGCCCCTTACACCCACGTTCCGGCCTCTTTATAACGCCAAAATGCGGGCGTTGAGGATCTGCCTCAACGCCCGCGTTTTTTCGCTTATGGGAGGGGGACAGCCAGTTCCAGCCCGGAGGCGGGAAATCTGACCGTCATTTTGCCGAAAAATACTGACACATCCATTGCCTGCGTGCTATAATGTGCATGAACTCTGATGAGACCCGCACCTGTCCCGGTCTGCGGCGGAAAACGAGAGGAGGAACCTGTATGGAGGGAAAGGAAAACGCGGAGCGGCAGACTGGCCGTGCAGAGGAGGGCTTCTGCCTCCGGCGCGCCCGGGGGCGGCTGACCGGCCTGGCCCCGGCGCTTCTGCCTCCGGCGCGCCCGGGGGCGGCTGACCGGCCTGGCCCCGGCGGCGCTTTTGATGGCGGGCGGGGCCCTCTGCCTGTATTTCTTCTATTTGGGCCAGACCCTTCCCGGGGAGGTGGAGCGCCTGGACGATGAAATGCGCATCTTCTACCATCTGTGCCCGCTCTTGGGGGCCGGGGCTACTTTGATCGGCCTGTTCCTGGCCTACCGCAGCTTGCGGGACGCCCTCCGCCCGGAGAGGAGCGCCCTGGCCCAGTCCATCCGGAATCAGCTCCCCCACCCCGACGAGGCGCCCCCGGTGAAGGAGCTCTTCGCCATGGTGGATCAAGACCTGAAACAAAACGGCCTTTGGTGCGGTAAGCTGGGCATCGGGAAGGAGTGGGTGCTGGGGGACCAGGTGTCCCGCATCCCCCGCATCCGGGGGGTATTCAGCCGGTCGGAGCGGCACACCCGCCGCGCCGGCAAGCGCACCATCGTCACCTATCTCTACGAGGTCTGGATCCGGGGGGTATTCAGCCGGTCGGAGCGGCACACCCGCCGCGCCGGCAAGCGCACCATCGTCACCTATCTCTACGAGGTCTGGATCGTGGACGACCGGCGGGAGCGGCAGGTCACCTCCCTGCGCAGCCAGCGGGAGCTGGACGACGCCATGGACTGCCTGCGCCGGCGTGTCCCCGCCGCGGTCTTTGGGACATACAACTCCAGGGAGTACAACGACCTGATTTACACCAAGGAGGAGGAACAGCAGTACGCCCAGGAGCGGGCCTACCACCAGCGGGCGGCACAGTTCGAGGAACAGAACCGCCGGGAGCGGGAGAGCCAGGCTCAGAACCAGGTGCTCACCCTGGCTGACGGGTCGGTGACCTCACGGATTACCGGGGAGACGCTCCGGGAACTTCTCCTCCGCCCCGGCAAGACCGGGGAGGAGAGCCCCTTCCAGCTGGTGCCCGGCGTCCCCATCCAGGGGGAGCAGGGGGCCTTCAGCCGCCTGGCCTGTCTGCCCGGCGGGTTCCAGGAGCCGGTACGTATCCTGCTGGAGGAGTACTCCGGCACCCCCGGCGTGCCCGGGCAGTACGCCTGGGCGCAGGATCTGTCCGCCGGAGAGGCGGAGACGGTGCTGTGGAACTGGCTGCGGGGGGAGCTCCCCGCGCTGGAGGGCTGGACGCAGCTGGTGCGCGCCGGCCGCAGCTGGCGGCCTCTGGACGGGCGGAGCGGCGGGGCCGCCCCCACCCCGCCCCAGCCAAACCCGGACTGGCCCTGGGCCCTGAATGTGGGCGGGATCCCCCACTCCGATCCCTCCTGGCAGGAGGTGGAATCGGGGCTGCGGGAGCTGGTGCCAGACCCGGACAGCTTTTTGATCCTGGAACAGAGGGAGCCGGGGAATCCGGAGCACTGCTGGTTCCTCCAGTGCGCCGTGGCCTCCCGGGGGCCGGACGCGGGCAAGTACGCGGTGGAGATCGGCTGTCCTTCCCCCGATGGCCCCCGGCTGTGGGAGCGGATGGTGCCTGATGTGCAGGGGGCCATCCAGGCGTTCTCGGACGCCTACCATCACAGGGGGCTGGACGTCTCCGGGTTCCGGGAGACGGAGGTCTGAACCATCAAAATTGGGAGGTACATACGATGAACGAGAGGATCGGGTACTGCGGGCTGGACTGCGCGGCCTGCGACGCCTATCAGGCCACCGTCCGCGACGACCAGGCACTGCGGGAGAAAACCGCCAGGCTGTGGGCCCGGCTGAACCAGGCCCCCATCCTGCCGGAGCATATCAACTGCCTGGGCTGCCGCGGGGACGGGGTCAAGACGGTGTTCTGCGAACAGATGTGCGCCGTCCGCCAGTGCGCCCTGAAAAAAAGAGTGGCCACCTGCGGCGGCTGTCCGGAGCTGGACAGCTGCCCCACCGTAGGGGCGATCCTTCAAAACAACCCGGCTGCGAAGGGAAATTTGGAAGAAGCGGCGCGGCAAATCGGCATTTGAATAGGAATAAGGAAATAAAGATTATGGATTTTGATACATTTAAAGAAATTGTTGGAACTGTCAAAACAAAATATCCTCATTTTTTTGAATTGGAGCATGACAAAATTCCAACGATGAAAGATGTGATTGCATTCCAAGAGCAATATCAAATTAATTTACCAGAGAAGTACATACAATTTCTCTTAAATTTTGGCGGTGGCTATTTTGGCTCTGCAATAGTTTATTCCTTAGATAAAAACAGCTATTTTTCTATATATAGTCACAACCCAGCTAAAGTGGAAAATTTGCTTTTTATGGCCGACAATGAGTGTGGAGATTATTATGCTTTCCAAATAGAAAATGGTAAGTGCAGAGAGGAAATCGTTTTTTATGACCATGATAGCAATACGATAGAAGAAGCTGGGTTTTCCGATGTTTTTGAATATCTTGTAAAAACAGGATTATGTAGTGCCATATAATTTACCTTGAACAAACAATTCCCGTTGATCGGGGAGTGAGTTACCCATTCAATATGTACGTTCAAGGATCGGACAGGAGGGCATACCCATGGGACGATTTTTCAGCGACAGGGTGGAGACAGCCCTAAAGGACATCTACTATGATTTAGCCGCCGGGCGGGGCCAGGAGGGCTTTCAGCTGCTCCAGGAGGCGGCGGGGGACGGGGACGCGGACGCCTGCTGCCTCCTGGCCCGGTGCCTGTACGGCCCGGAGTACACCTGGCCCGGCCACAACTTCCCCGTGGACGGCCGGGCGGGGGATCAGCTCATGCGCCGCTCGGTGGAGGAGGGCAGCGCCATTGGGGTACTGCTGTCCCTGCGCAGCGGGGTGATGAACCGCCGGCTGGCCCAGGCCATGCCCCTCACCCTCCGGGAGGCCTTTGATACCGTGCTGGACAAGGCGGAGCACGGGGAGCCCTTCTGCCAGATGCTTGTGGGCAACGTGTACTTCTGGGGGGACTTTGTGCCGGTTCTGGGCAGGGATCGGGAGGACTTTGACAGCGGCGACGCCTTCCAGAGCTACCTGCGGGAGAACTATGCCAAGTGCGAGGACTGGCTGTGGCGGGCCTATCGGAACGGGGTCTCTCTGGCCTGCCTGAACCTGTCGAATTTTTATCGAAACGGGAAGCCGGGTCTGATCTCCCCCCAGCCGGAGCAGGAGCGTGAGGTGGATCGATATGGGTCGGAGAAGAGTTACCCGGATGTCATGTGCTTCTACGCGGACGACATTTATAGGGACGACCGGGCCAAGGCCTTTGAACTCTACCGGCGGTCAGCGAAGCTGGGCGAGCCCCGTGCCTTCTTCTGGGCGGGCTACTCCTACGAGCTGGGGGAGGGGGTGCCCAAGGATGACGCCAGTGCCGCCCAATACTATCAGCAGGCGCTCTCAGCCCCCATTCAGGAAAAAGTAAACCCCGCCAACCGATTGGGCATGTACTACTATGACGGGCGCGGCGTGGAGCGGGACTACGCCAAGGCCTTCCAGCTTTTGAAGTGGGCGGAGGATCACGGCGGTCCGGTCATGCTTTACTATCTGGGGGCCTGTTATGCCAACGGCCAGGGGACCCAGCAGGACTATGCCAAGGCTTTGACTTATCTGGATCAGGTAAACTGGAACTGCCAACCCGCGTTTTATCTCTTGGGGAAGATGTACTGCAACGGCCTGGGGGTGCCGGTGGACATCGCCAAGGGGGTGGAATACCTCCAGAAGGCCAGCGAGGTGCCAGAGGCCAGGGAGGAGCTGAGGCGGTATAAGAGAACCCTCTTCGGCAAGTGGGTGCGGCGGTGAGCGGCAAGGCCTATGTGCCCGGCGGCGCTTTTGCCGCCCTGAACAGTCAAATACCGAGGGGTGGAGCAGGCCTACGGTCCGTGGAACCCAAAAGAAGGGCCTGACCTTAGGGCCGCCCTGCACAAAAACAACAAGCCCCCCTTTAACGCAGGAGCCGGGCAGGGCCAGCAAAACGCTGGCTCTGCCCGGCTCCTGGTCTGCTCTTTCTAATCCATCCATTGGGACGCAGGGTCATTCCCTGGGAAGCAGAATCTATCGCCGCAAAAATTTTTCCGATTTGGCACGGCTTCCCGCCCCCGCCCCCAGCAGCGCCGCCCCAAGGACCAGCAGAGCGGCCTGCGCCGCAGCAGCGCCGGTGGGCAGTGCAAAGGCCGGGTCCAGGGTCCCCAGGGCCAGGGGATATTCTGTGAAGGAGCGGCCGTTCCAGAGGGAGAGCGCCTCCGGCAGGGGCAGGGCCGCCAGCAGGAAGGGCGCGGCCATCCACCCGTACACCAGCCAGGGCCGGAGCTGCCCCAGGAGCCAGCCGCTTCCCAGTGCGAACACCAGGGCGGGCGGAAGGGCCGCCAGGGCCGGGAGAATCAGGCTCCCCCAGCCGTACCAGCCGAACATGCGGCCGTAGAACACCGCCGCCTCGCCCATGCACAGCAAACTCAGCAACACGCCTCCCGTCAGGGCCGCTCCGCACCGGGCCAGGGCGTATTTCCTGGGCGGCATGGGTGCGGCATCCGTGAGGACCGCCGCCCGCCGGGCCTTGGGCGAGGTATAGAAGGTCAGAAAGAACAGCATCCCCACCCACAGCAGGGGCAGCATGCGGGAGAGGTAG
>CASEKM010000176.1 GCA_949288405.1 uncultured bacterium
GAATGACCTCCCTTTGCTTTCTGAGTTTGCAGTTGCCAGGCCGCATTCTCAGTATAGCAAAGGGAGCTTTTATTTCCTACTCTCCGCTAAAGCTCTTACAGAACTCCCCGGCATAGCCGGGGGTTTTCGGGCTACAAGAAAACCGGGGCGGCCTGGGCCGCCCCGGCGTCAGGGCGCTCCGGTGGGGACGATCTGGTGCTCCCGGTAGTACTGGACCCACTGGAATTCCAGCAGGCGGGCCCCGTCCTCCTCCGGCAGGGCGTCGGTGAGCCGGCCCGTCCGGTCCAGGTACAGCCCCTGGGCGTGGACCAGGGGGGTGACGGCCCGGATCTCTTGGGAATACTGGAGGAAGGAGGGGCCGGTCCAGCCGCACTGCTCAAACAGCTCGGCCATGAGGAAGCAGGGGGAGAAGTCACCCCCGTCCCCCTGAAAGTCCCGGCCCAGAGTCTCCTTGGCGGAGGTGTTGGCCCAGATCAGGTAGGGGGTGGAGTAGTACTCATAGAAGCCCTCCAGGGTGGACAGGTCGAAGGAGGCGCCCGCGCCGGTGTAGGCGCTGTTGCCGTTGCCGCCCCAGGGCTTGTGGTCCCCGAAGAGGACCAGCACCACCGGCTCGTCCATGGCCTCCAGCTCCTCCACCATGGCGGTGAGGGCGGAGATGGTGATGTTGACCCCGTGGAGGTAGTTGTTGAACACATAGCAGGACTCCGCCGGAAGGCCGGTGTCCTCCGGCTCCAGGTAGGACTCGTTGGAGGTGTGGTCGTCCTCATAGGGGCCGTGGTTCTGATAGCTGACGGAGAAGGAGAACACCGGCCCCCCGTTCTCCTCCAGCTGTGCCTGCAGGTCCTTCACGATCTCCTGGGTGAGGATGTAGTCGGAGTTCCACTGGGCGTCCACCGGGTCCACCAGCTCCCCGTAGTGGTTTTCCGTGAACCAGTACTCCTGGAAGCCCAGGAACTGGTTCACCTCCTCCCGGTCGTAGAACCAGCCGAAGCCCGGGTGCCCGCCCCGGGTCTGGTAGCCCTGGCGGTCGAAGTACCACACATAGGAGTCGGTGGGGCGCAGGAAGTCGTCGTGGCTGCTGTAGCCGGTGAGGAAGCTCCACTCGGTGTCCACGGTGCCCCCGGCGAAGATGTTGGTGAGCAGGTCGCCGGACACCGACGCCTCCTCCAGCTGGTGCCAGGGGGCGTAGACCTCCTGGACGCTCTCCTGCTCCGCCAGGGCGGGGAAGTCGGTCAGGTCGCAGAAGGCCTCCAGCATGATGCCCACCACGCTGACCTTCTGATCCTCCGGGATGTCCTGTTCCGGGTACTGCTCCAGGATGGTCTGGGCCGCCTGGGGGGAGTACTGGGCGGGGGGCGCGGGGAAGGCGGCGGGCACGCTGTGGAGGAAGGCGTAGAGGGCGCCGTGGGAGACGGCCACCTGGGTCTCCTGCCAGGAGTTGATGGCCTCCCCGCCGGCGCCGGTGCTCTCGTAGAGGGGCTCGTTGCAGTACAGGCCCCAGAAGGCGGTGGCGGCCACCGCCGCCGTGGAGCACAGGCCGAACAGGCGCATCCCCCGCCCCAGGAGCTTCCGCCGGGGCAGGAGCAGGACGGACAGGGCCAGCCCGGCCGCCGCCCAGAGCAGGACGGTCTCCACCGGGCCCACCAACTCCAGGGTGTACTTGTCGGCCATGTTGCCCGCCTCGGAGAGGAGGCTCAGGTCGCTGGCCAGAAGGGGATCCCCCCGCAGCTGGATCTTATAGTAGTTGACCACCGCCACCGCCAGCACGGGGAGGGCGGCCGCCGGGTAGGCCAGCCAGCACCGGCCCAGCAGAAAGTAGAACAGCCAGATGAGCAGCACGCCGGGCAGCAGGTTCAGGTACCACAGCTCCGGGACGGCCCAGTAGTGGGCGGACAGCGTCTCAGCGGACAGCTCGGGGCAGGACCAGGCGGACAGGTACAGGGACAGCACTCCGGGCAGCAGGCCCAGGGCGGTGAGCCCCGCCGCCAGCCACAGGGCCCGCCAGGGGAGCTTCACAAGCCGCGCCGCCAGGGGCAGGCGGGGGGGAGTTTGCAGGGCGTTCAATGGACATTCTTCCTTTGCTTGCGTTAAATCTGTGTAAAAACAACGTAAGGAGTATAGCACAGATTTTGTCGAAGGGGAAGAGGAAGGACGGGAGAAGGGGCGGAAAAAGGGGAGAAAAGCCGCCGCCCCGGGAGGTTGCAATTTTTGCCGGGAGCGGGTATAATAAACACTCACAGCATCCCGCACAGGAGGTAGACCCATGGCAGAAGAATTTGACCGGCTCCAGCCGGAGGGGCGGCCCGCCCCCCAGAGCGGCGGGGACCCGGAGGAGCGGGAGGCGCAGACCGCCCCGGAGGGAGAAAACGCCCCGGAGGAACAGGAGAAGAAGCCGCCGGAGGACGTGTTCTACTGGCTCAACGCCCTGACCACCGCCCTGGTGTGCCTGGTGATCGTGTTCACCTTCTTCGGGCGGCTCACCCGGGTGGACGGGAACTCCATGACCAACACCCTGCAGAACGGCCAGTTGCTGCTGGTGCGCTCTCTGGGCTATGAGCCCGAGCAGGGGGACATCGTGGTGCTGAACAAGACCACGGTGGAGCACCTGAACGGGGTGGCCATCGTCAAGCGGGTCATCGCCACCGGCGGACAGACGGTGGACATCGACTACGCCGCCAACTCCGTGTATGTGGACGGGGAGCGCCTTGACGAGTCCTATATCAAGGAGCCCATGGCGGACATGACCGGAGACCCCCTGTACGCCCAGACCCACTTCGAGGTACCCGAGGGCTCCATCTTCGTCATGGGGGACAACCGCAACGGCTCCGACGACAGCCGGGACGCCCGCATCGGCTTCATTGACGAGGACTATGTGCTGGGCAAGGCGGTGTTCTCCATCTTCCCCTTCTCCACCTTCGGCGCCCTGGACCACGGATAGAGCAGCAATGGGACCGGACCGCTGTGAAAGCGGCCCGGTCCCATTTTAAATCTGCCCTTAATCCATTCCCCGCAGGTAGGCCTCGGCGCCGTAGCGCAGGCAGCGCTGGAGCCGCCGCTCCCCCCGCTTGATGGTGCGGGAGATGGTGGACTTGTCCACCCCCAGCTGCTCCCCGATCTCCCGCATGTTGTACCCCTCGGCGTAGTAGAGGAGCAGCACGGTGCGCTGCTTCTCCGTGATGTCCTCCTTCAGGGCCCGGATCAGGTTGCGCTTGAGGCGGCTCAGCTCCCGGCTGTTGTCCCCGGCCATCTGCCGGGTGTAGACCGCCATGTCGGCGGCGTAGTGCCGCCCCCTTCTATAGCGTGTATTTGGCATTGCGGCGGTACCCCCTCTCATAGTATCGCTCGGTGAGAACGGCCAGCTCCCTGGCCTCCCGCAGCATGATGGACAGCATATGGATGCGCTCATTGAGCATGAGGCGCTGATCCTCGTTTTCGGTGCGCTCCAGCACCGCCTGAAGCTGGCAGATGCGGAAGTCCAGCGCCCGGGCGTGGGCCCGGTACTCCACCGATAATTCCAATAAGGTCATGGTTCCCTCTCCTCCTTTTTCTTCCTACGGCGCTCCAGGCCCCTCCGGCACAGGCAGCGGAGGCACACCGGCCCCCCGCTCCGCCGGAGCGCGGGGTCGCCCCGGTACAGCTCCCCTCCGCACAGGGGGCACAGGGCGGCGGCCGCCGCCAGCTGGGCGTCCCGCAGGGGCGGGAGGAGCCGGGAGCTCCCAGTTCGTCTCGTGATCCATCACCTCCTTTCCAGCCGAACGGCCCGGGATGTGAGAAAAAATCTCTCCCGGCCTCCTCCCGCGGGGGCGTGGACGCGGGCGCTGAGGGCGGGAAAAATTAAATTTCAAAAAAATAAAAAAACTGTTGACAAGGTGTATCCTTTCTGGTAAAATAACACCTGCTGTTGGACAGCACTCTTGATGCGCTGGTGTAGCTCAGCCGGTAGAGCAGCTGATTTGTAATCAGCAGGTCGGGGGTTCGAATCCGTCCACCAGCTCCACAATTCCATATGGAGGAGTTCCCGAGTGGCCAAAGGGGGCAGACTGTAAATCTGTTGCGTTTCGCTTCGGTGGTTCGAATCCACCCTCCTCCACCA
>CASEKM010000177.1 GCA_949288405.1 uncultured bacterium
CCGGGCGGCGGCGGCGCCGATCCCCCGGGAGCCGCCGGTGATGAGGACGGCGGGGCGCTTTTGTGTGGTATATGTCATAGAGATCCCCCTTTTTGCAAAGATAGTGGTGTGTTCTCCATTGTACCCGCTTTTCTGAAGGGGCGCAACCCCGGAGGGCGGTGGGGACTTTTCACAGATTTTACCCCTGTTTTTCCCTTCCTTTACACTCCTGCGCAAAAGTTTACAGAAATTCCTTGCTTTTTCTCCGGCTATATTTATAATAAGTTGCACTGAGGCGCGCCGGAAGCTGTGCGGGCGCGGATCGTTCGAGGTGGAGTTCAGATGAAACGGATGCTGTTTGTATATAATCCCACGGCGGGGAAGGGGGCCGCCGCCAGCCATCTCTCCATGATGGTGGACACCTTTACCAAGGCCGGGTGGCTGACGGCGGTGTACCCCACCCAGGGGAAGCAGGACGCCACCCGGGCGGTGCGGGAGCTAGGGGCCTACTACGACCGGGTGGTCTGCTGCGGCGGAGACGGGACGCTCAGCGAGACGGCCGCCGGCCTGATGGGGCTCAGCCGTCCGCCGGTGCTGGGGTATATCCCCTCCGGCTCCACCAACGACTGCGCCGCCACCCTGCACATCCCCCGCTCCTATAAAAAGGCGGCGGAGCTGGCGGCGGGGGAGAAGGAGCTGCTGCGCTGGGACATCGGCTCCCTGAACGGACAGAGCTTTGTCTATGTGGCCGCCTTCGGCGCCTTTACCGAGGTGGCCTACGACACCCCCCAGGATCTGAAGAACACCTTCGGCCATCTGGCCTATATCGCCGCGGGCATCGCCTCCATCCCCTCCATCACCCCCTACCACTTGAAGGTGGAGTTTGACGGGCAGACGCTGGAGGACGACTTCTTCTACGGCATGGTGTGCAACACCGACTCGGTGGCGGGGATGAAAAATCTGCCCACCGACCGGATCGTGCTGGACGACGGCCTGTTTGAGGTGATCCTGGTGCGCAAGCCCATGAACATCTGGGAGATCGGGGCGGGCCTGCAGACCCTGCTTCGGCCAGGCGAGGTGGAGGAGGGGAGCGCCCTGCTGTCCTTCCACGCCTCCCAGCTGAAATTCACCAGTGAAAAGCCCATCCCCTGGACGGTGGACGGGGAGTACGGCGGCAGCCACCAGGTCAGCCTGCTCCAAAACCACCGGCAGGCCCTGACCATCCTGTCCGGGCGGGCATAGGGCCCGGCGAGAGTTTGCTTTGCGTTCCGGCCGGGGATATGGTAAGATAGAAGAGGATCCACCCGGGGAGCGGGGCGAAAGGAGGGCGGACATGACCGAGAGAGAGAAGATGCGCGCCGGAGCGCTGTACAGCGCGGGCGCGCCTGAGCTGGCGGAGGCCAGACGGCGGGCCAAGGAGCTGTGCCAGAGGTTCAACCAGACGGCGGTCTCCAGCCCGGCGGAGGGGGAGGCGGTCCTCCGGGCGCTGCTGGGCGGTGCGGGGGAGGACCTCTGTGTCCAGCCCATGTTCTGGTGCGACTACGGGGAGAACATTCAGATGGGCTCCCATGTGGAGATCAACCACAACTGCGTCATCCTGGACTGTGCTCCGGTGACCTTCGGGGATCATGTGTTCATCGGGCCCAACTGCGGCTTCTACACCGCCGGGCACCCCCTGGACGCGGCCACCCGGAACGCCGGACTGGAGTACGCCCGGCCCATCACCGTGGGGGACAATGTGTGGTTCGGCGGGAATGTGACCGTCCTGCCCGGGGTGACCATCGGGGCCGGGAGCGTCATCGGCGGCGGCAGCGTGGTCAGCCGGGATATCCCGCCCAACTCGGTGGCAGTGGGAAATCCCTGCCGGGTGGTAAAGGAGATCCTTCAGGAGGAGCCCCAGAGGGAGGCATAACCGGGCCGCGGCCCGTTTATGAATATAAGAATAGAGAGAAACGACCCCATCGCAGAGAGAAAGGAGGACCATGGGGCGACCCATCAAAAGCGCCAGCGCCTGCCCGCATCGCGGGCAGGACGACGAGGAGAAGGGAGTATCGAGCGTTCCGCCGGACGTGCGGCGGGGCGAAAACTTCGGCGGATGCCCTTCCGTACCGCTCCGGGTGCGTGACACAGGGGACAAATATGCGGGTGACCGCAAAACAGACCCCCGGTGACCGGATGACGAGGCACAAATGGCTGCGAGTTTGTCCTCCCGATCAGATATTAGGAGGAATTTTATCATGTGTGGTATTGTTGGTTTCATTGGAACGGAGCAGGCGGCCCCCATTCTGCTGGAGGGCCTGTCCCGCCTGGAGTACCGGGGGTACGACTCCGCCGGCCTGGCGGTCTATGATCAGGAGCAGGGGCTCCAGGTGGTAAAGGCCACGGGCCGCCTCCAGGTGCTCCGGGACCTGACGGAGGACGGGGCCAAGGTGCCCGGCACTATGGGGGTGGGACACACCCGCTGGGCCACCCACGGGGCGCCCAACGACGAAAACGCCCATCCCCAGGTGAGCCAGTCCGGCCGGATCGCCGTGGTCCACAACGGGATCGTGGAGAATTACGCGGAGCTGAAAAAATTTTTGGAGGGGAAGGATGTGACCTTCACCTCTGAGACGGACACCGAGGTGGTGGCCCAGCTGCTGGACTACTACTATGAGGGCGACCTGCTGGACGCGGTGTACAAGGTCCTCCACCGCATCGAGGGGGCCTATGCCCTGGGCATCGTATGCGCCGACGACCCGGACCGGCTGGTGGCGGTGCGGAAGGACTCCCCTCTGATCCTGGGGTACGGGGACGGCTTCCAGATGCTGGCCTCCGATGTGACGGCGGTCATCAAGTACACCCGGGAGGTGTGCTATTTGGACGACGGCGAGGTGGCGGTGCTCACCCGGGAGGGCGTCCAGGTGTACGACGCCCTCTTCCAGCCGGTGGAGAAGGAGCACGCCCATGTGGACTGGGAGATCTCCGCGGCGGAGAAGGGGGGCTACCCCCACTTCATGTTCAAGGAGATCATGGAGGAGCCCCGGGCCATCCGGGACACCATCTCCCCCCGCATCCGGGGCGGGAAGGTGGTGCTGGACGACCTGACCATCACCCGGGAGCAGCTGGAGGAGATGGACCGCTTCTACATCATCGCCTGCGGCTCCTCCTACCACGTGGGCATGGCCGCCAAGTATATCCTGGAGCGGATGCTGCGCATCCCGGTGGAGGTGACTCTGGCCTCCGAGTTCCGGTACTGCGAGCCCATTGTGTCAGAGCGCACCCTGGCGGTGGTCATCAGCCAGTCGGGCGAGACCATCGACACCCTGGCCGCCATGCGGGAGGCCAAGCGCCTGGGCGCCCGGGTACTGTCCATCGTCAATGTGGTGGGCTCCACCATCGCCCGGGAGTCGGACGACGTGCTGTACACCTGGGCCGGACCGGAGATTGCCGTGGCCACCACCAAGGCCTACTCCACCCAGCTGGCGGTGATCTACCTGCTGGCCATCTACTTTGCCCAGCTGCTGGAGCGGATCTCCCCGGAGGAGTGCCGGGAGCTGGTGGAGGAGCTCCAGCGCCTGCCCGCCAAGGCGGAGGAGATCCTGAAGCACACCCAGGAGATCCAGTATTACGCCTCCATCTACTTCAACCACGACTCCGTGTTCTTCATCGGCCGGAACATCGACTACGCCGTGGGCCTGGAGGGCTCTTTGAAGCTGAAGGAAATCTCCTACATCCACTCGGAGGCCTACGCCGCCGGAGAGCTGAAGCACGGGACCATCTCCCTCATTGAGGACGGCACCCTGGTGGTGGCGCTGGCCAGCTGGAACCAGCTGTTCGACAAGCTGATGAGCAACGTGAAGGAGGTCAAGGCCCGTGGCGCCGACGTGATCGGCGTGGCCACCCAGGCCCACCGGGAGGCGCTGGAGTCCCTGGTGGACAGCGCCCTCACCATCCCGGACACCCACCCCATGTTCCTGCCCTCCCTGGAGGTCATCCCCATGCAGCTGTTTGCCTACTATGTGGCCCTCATGCGGGGCTGCGACATCGACAAGCCCAGAAACCTGGCCAAGAGCGTCACAGTGGAATAAAAAAGAAGCGGCATACAGCCCGCCGTCTGCCATGGCAGACG
>CASEKM010000178.1 GCA_949288405.1 uncultured bacterium
GTGGAGGTGGCCAACGAGTCCAAGACCCTGGCCACCATCACCTTCCAGAACTACTTCCGCCTGTACGACAAGCTCTCCGGCATGACGGGTACCGCCATGACCGAGGAGGAGGAGTTCGGCACCATCTACGAGCTGGACATCGTGGAGATCCCCACCAACAAGCCGGTGCAGCGCATCGACCACCACGACGTGGTGTACAAGACCGAGGCCGGCAAGCTCCGGGCGGTGGTCAACCAGATCGTGGAGTGCCACGAGAAGGGCCAGCCCGTCCTGGTGGGCACCGTGTCCATCGAGAAGTCGGAGCAGCTCTCCGACATGCTGAAAAAGCGGGGCGTCAAGCACAATGTCTTGAACGCCAAGAACCATGAGAAGGAAGCCGAGATCGTGGCCCAGGCCGGCAAGCTGGGGGCGGTCACCGTGGCCACCAACATGGCCGGCCGCGGCACCGACATCATGCTGGGCGGCAACGCGGAGTTCCTGGCCAAGGCCGACCTGCGGAAGGCGGGGATGAGCGACGAGCTCATCGCCGAGGCCACCGGCTACGCCGAGACCGACAACCAGGAGATCCTGGACGCCCGGAAGCAGTACGCCGATGCGGAGGCCAAGTACAAGGAGGTCATCAAGGCCGAGGCCGAGAAGGTCCGGGAGACCGGCGGCCTGTTTATCCTGGGCACCGAGCGCCACGAGTCCCGGCGCATCGACAACCAGCTGCGCGGCCGCGCCGGCCGTCAGGGCGACCCGGGCGAGAGCCGCTTCTACCTGTCCCTGGAGGACGACATCATGCGCCTGTTCGGCTCTGAGCGGGTGATGGGCATGATGGAGAAGCTGGGCGTGGACGAGGACACCCCCATCGAGCAGAAGATGCTCACCAATGCCATCGAGAACGCCCAGAAGCAGGTGGAGTCCCGGAACTTCCAGACCCGAAAGAACGTGCTCCAGTACGACGACGTGATGAACACCCAGCGCGAGGTCATCTACAAGGAGCGCCGGAAGGTGCTGGACGGGGAGGACCTGCAGGACTCCATTCAGAATATGCTCCACAACACGGTGGAGAACGCCATCCGGGGCCACATGGGCGAGCAGAAGCACATGACCGCCGAGCAGTTCCAGGAGGCCACCGCCCTGTTCCACACCATGTTCCTGCGCCCCGGCGAGCTGGCCCTCACCGACGAGGAGCTGCAGCAGTACGACGAGGAGCAGCTGGTGCAGCTGGTGATGGGCAAGGCTCGGGAGGTCTATGAGGCCCGGGAGAAGGAGTTTGGCTCTCCCCTCATGCGGGAGCTGGAGCGGGTGCTCATGCTCCGGGTGGTGGACGAGTACTGGATGGACCAGATCGACGCCATGAACGACCTGAAGCAGGGCATCGGCCTGCGCTCCTACGCCCAGACCGACCCGGTGGTGGCCTACAAAAAGGAAGGCTACGAGATGAAAAGGAAGGCTACGAGATGTTCGAGCAGATGATCGCCGCCATCCAGGAGGAGACCCTCCGCCGCCTGTTCCTGGTGCGGGTGCGTCAGAACCAGGAGGTCAAACGGGAGCGGGTGGCCAAGGTCACCGGCGAGTCCGGCGCCAGCGACGGCTCCGTCCAGCAGCGCCCCCAGCGCAAGGTCATCAAAATCGGCCGCAACGACCCCTGCCCCTGCGGAAGTGGGCTTAAGTGGAAGAAATGCACCTGCAAGCAGTTCCACCCGGATGTGAAGGCATAAAAATCCCCCGTCCCCCTCGGAGAGTGGAGGGGGGCCTCCGGGGGGAACTAGTGCCCCCCGGAAGGCGCGGCTGGCGCGAAGCGCCGCGTTTTCCGCAGAAAGCGCCCGCGCCTTGAAGAAGTGCACCTGCAAGCAGTTCCACCCCGATGTAAAATAAGTCGCTGCGGCCGAGGGGAAGGAAACCAGCAGTTTTTTGGTATTGATATGACGAAGCGGGCCACCCTGAGAGAGGCGGCCCGCTTTTATTGTAGCCAGACCCCCCGGCTATGCCGGGGGGTTCCTATAGGAAAAGACTTAGAACTTGTTGTACATGGCCAGGATCAGGGTAATGGCCTCCTGGATGCTGGTGTTGTTTTTGGGGGAGAGGGTGGTGTCGCTGGTGCCGCTCATCATGCCGTTGTTGGTGAGGGCGGCCATGCTCTCCACCGCCCAGCTGGCCACCTGACCGGCGTCGGTGAACTGGCTTCCCAGGGCGGTGCTGGTGTTGGTGAGGGTGTTGGTGCCCTTGGCCTCGTCGATGCAGCGGATCACCTGGTTGAGCATGACGGAGATCTCCTGGCGGGTGATGTTGGCGTTGGGGGAGAAGTTCCCGTTTCCGGTGCCGCTGGCCACTCCGGCCTGGGCGGCCTTCAGGGCCGCCGGGTCGCTGGTGTCCTGGAAGGACTGGTCCCCGGTGGGCAGCGTGGTGCCGGTGACCTTCTCGATCAGGTTGACCGCCAGGCCGGCGAACTGCAGGCGGGTGATGGAAGAGCTGAAGTTGGAGCTGGTGCGGTCGGTGAGCAGGCCCAGGGACTCCGCATTGAGGATGTTCCCCACCGCCCAGCTGGCGGCGGAGGACACGTCCACAGGCAGGGAGCCCATGGCGTCGGAGCCGGTGACCATGCCGCCGCTCACCAGGAAGGTGCGGGTGACGCTTCTGGTGAAGTTGCCCTTGGTGACGGTGGCGGTGACGGTGTGGGTGCCGGAGGACAGGCTGGACACGTCCAGGCTGTAGGCGAAGGGCTCGCTGGTGGAGGTGAAGGTCTGCGCCCCGTCCAGGGTGTACCGGCAGGTGGCGTCGCCGGTGCCGGGGAGGCTGGCGTAGGTGTAGAGGGTCAGGGTGTCCATGGGCTCGCTGACAGTGGACAGGCGGGTGTAGGCCGGGCCCTGGGTCTCGCTGCCCTGGAGGAAGGCGCCGCCGGTGACCGTCTGGCGGTAGGCGGAGGACAGGGCGCTGCTGCCGCTGAGGGGATACCGGTACTGGCTGATGGACAGGTCCACGTCAAACAGGAAGATGGCCTTCACCTGGGGATAGACCATGGGAATATAAGAATAGAATTTCGTGAACTGGTCCACGGCGTTGGCGGTCTGGTCCGCGCCGGTGCTCTTGTTGTAGTAGCCGAAGCCGCACTCGCTGATCATCATGGGCTTCTTGTGGGCCTCGGCCAGGGCGGCCAGCTCCTCCAGGACGGTCAGGGGGTCGCTGCCGTAGAGGCCAGTGCAGTAGAAGGCGTCGTTGTAGTGGGCGGTGTCGGCGTAGGTGTAGCTGCTGCCGTAGCCGGGGCCGCCGTTCTTATAGGTGGAGACGCCGATCCAGTCCACGTACTGGTCGCCGGGGTAGTAGGTCTCGTAGGTGACAGTGCGGTTGGACACGTCGTTGGGGGAGAACACCAGGGCGATGTTGTCGTACTGCCGGGCGGCCTTGGCCACCTTCTGGTAGGCCTGGATGTACTTCTGGGGGTCGGGCAGGTTGGTCCAGCAGTTCATCTCCGCGCCGATGCGCAGCAGCACGGTGCAGTTCCGGGCGCCCAGGGCGGCCACGCCCTCGTTGATGTAGCTGTCGGCGGACAGGACCGCGTCCAGACCGGCGTTGCTCTCAGTGAAGTTCCAGGCCAGCTCCACCACGCCGCCGTTGTTCAAGGCGTTGTTGACCGTGCTGTCCGTGTTGGAGTAGTAGTCCAGCCAGTAGTCCACCGAGTAGCCGTCCAGGAAGTTCACATACACCAGGGCGGCGGAGTCGTTCACGTGGGTGCCGTTGGGCACCACGCCGTAATACACGCCGGAGACCGGCTCGCCGGTGACGCCGTAGTAGGGCACATCGGCGGGGTCCTGGGCCAGGGTGTAGATCTCCATGGGCCGCTGCAGCTGCTTGAGCTGGGCGGGGACGTTGAGCAGGGTGTCCTGATAGCTCTTCACATTGTCGTTGAGCCACTGGGCGTAGGTGAGCTGGCGCTGGAGCCAGAGGACGGCGTTGTCCACGTCGCCCCGCATCTCATAGCACCAGGCCGCCTTGGCGCAGATGGGCTCCAGGATCTGGCACACCTCGGTGCCCAGGGGGTAGTTCTTGAACAGGTCGTAGGTCTGCTGGGCCACAGAGATGGTGCCGTTGATGTCCTGATTCTGCTGGACCTGGGCCCAGGAGGCCTGCAGGGGCCAGTAGGCCTGGGGATAGCTGAAGGCGGAGGCCTGGAGCAGCATCCCGGACATGAGGGCGCCGGTGAGCGCCACAGCGGCGATTCGTTTTCCAAACTGTCTCATAAGTTCCCTCTTTTCTCCAAATTGGCGGCGGATGGCCGCATCCTTTGCCCCTCCGGGGGGCTGCCCGCGGCGGACGGTGGGCTGAGGCCCGGCGGAGGAGTGCTTCCCCTTAACTTTAGCCTATTTTTCACAAAAATACAATATGCTGGCTGCATAGTATCTATAGGCTTTGACGAAAGGGGGCGGTCCGCCGGGCAGACCCGGCGGGCCTGCGGTTTTCTGTTTACTCCCGGCGGATTTTGCGGTAAAATAGAGGATACGAGACGGAAGAGGAGAGGAGGGGAGACTATGGCACAGCTGCTGACGCCGGGGAGCGTGGTGGCCATGACCGATCAGGCGGCGGACCGGCTTTTGAAGCTGGACAGCGGGGATGCCGCCCTGCTGTATCTGCACCTGCTGCGCCGGGGGAGCCTGGAGGGGCTGCGCTGGCCGGAGGAGCGGAAGCGCGCCGCCCTGAGACAGCTTCAGGACCAGGGCCTGGCCTCCGCCTCCCTGTCCGCCGCCCCCGCCCCTCCCGCCGAGCCCCCGGAGGCCCCGCCCCCGGAGTACGCCCTGGAGGACATCAACGCCGCCCTCAGCGACCGGGGGTCCGACTTCTCCGCCCTGGCCGACGAGGTGGAGCGGCGGCTGGGCAAGAAGCTCACCGCCAACGATTTAAAGGTGCTCTACACCCTGTACGACCACCTGGCCCTCCCCGCCGAGGTGATCTTCCTGCTGGTGAACTGGTGCATCGAGGAGATGGAGCGCAAGTACGGCCCGGGCAGAAAGCCCTTTCTCTCCCAGATCCGCCGGGAGGGCTTTGTCTGGGCCCGGAGGGGGATCGACACGGTGGAGGCGGCGGAGCGCCACCTCCAGACTCTGGCCCGCCTGCGGGGCCGGGGGGCCCAGGTGCTCCGGCTGCTGGACATCCCGCCCCGGCCCCTGGTGGAGCGGGAGAAGAAGTACATCGCCGCCTGGGACGAGATGGGCTTTGACGACGAGGCCCTGCGGGCGGCCTATGAGCGGACCATTATGAAGAAACAGTCCCTGGACTGGAGCTATATGAACGGCATTCTCCGCCGCTGGCACGAGAAGGGGCTGCACACCCTGGCGGCCATCCAGGCGGGGGACCGGGATCCCCGGCCCGTCCAGGCCGCGGCCACGGCGCCCCAAGGCGCTGCGGCCGCCAGCCGGGAGG
>CASEKM010000179.1 GCA_949288405.1 uncultured bacterium
CAGGGTCTTGCGGGCAATGCGCACGGCCACCGGCAGCTTGTTCAAGTCGTCGTCCATCAGGACCAGGTCCGCCGCCTCGATGGCCGCGTCGGAGCCCAGGGCTCCCATGGCCACGCCGATGTCCGCCCGGGAGAGGACGGGGGCGTCGTTGATGCCGTCGCCCACGAAGATCAGCTGTTCCCCGGGAGCTTTGCTGCGGAGCAGACGTTCCACCTGGTCCACCTTGTCCCCGGGAAGGAGCTCCGCGTGGACCTCGTCCAGACCCAGCTGCCCGGCCACTTCCCGGCCCACCGCCTGGGAGTCGCCGGTGAGCATGACGGTCTTCCGCACCCCGGCCGCCTTTAGGGCCCGGAGGGCCTGCGCCGCCCCCTCTTTTACGCGGTCGGCAATGACGATGTGCCCCATATAGGTCCCGTCCACTGCCACATGGACAATGGTGCCCGTGTGGCGGCACCGGTCCTCAAAGGCGACCTGAAACCGGTCCATGAGCTTCTGATTGCCCGCCAGGACGGTCTTCCCGTCCACCTCCGCCTGGACGCCGCAGCCGGCGATCTCCTGAACGCCGGTGACCCGGCTGGGATCTGGGGCCGAATGGCAGGCCGCCTGAATGGACAGGGATATGGGGTGGCTGCTGAACCGCTCCGCCAGGGCGGCCAGCTCCAGCAGCTCCCGCTCGCTCACCTGCTGGGGGTGGACGGCGGTCACCTCAAACGAGCCCTTGGTGAGGGTGCCCGTCTTGTCAAAGACCACAATCCCGGCGTGGGCCAGGGCCTCCAGATAGTTGCCCCCCTTCACCAGGATGCCCTGCTTGCTGGCTCCGCCGATGCCCCCAAAGAAGGACAGGGGGATGGAGATGACCAGGGCGCAGGGACAGGAGACCACCAGGAAGTTCAGGGCCCGCTGCACCCACATGAGCCAGGGGCCCATCCCCAGCAGGGGGGGCAGCACCGCCAGGGCCAGGGCGGCAAAGACCACTGTAGGGGTGTAGTACCGGGCGAATCTGGTGATAAAGTTCTCCGCCTTGGCCTTCTTGCTGCTGGAGTTCTCCACCAAATCCAGAATTTTCGCCACAGTGGACTCCCCAAAGGGCCTGCTCACCTTCACATGGAGCACCCCGGTGAGGTTAACGCAGCCGCTGATTACCTCGTCCCCCGCCTGCACGTCCCGGGGCAGGGACTCGCCGGTGAGGGCGGCGGTGTCCAGGGAGGAGGTCCCCTCCAGGACCACCCCGTCCAGAGGGACCCGCTCACCGGCCTTGACCACGATCACATCGCCCACCGGGACCTCCTCCGGGTCCACCTGGACCAGCTCCCCGTCCCGCTCCATGTTGGCATAGTCCGGGCGGATGTCCATGAGGGCGGAGATGGACTTGCGGCTGCGGTCCACCGCCACGCTCTGGAACAGCTCGCCCACCTGGTAGAACAGCATGACAGCCACCGCCTCGGGGTACTCCCCACAGCCGAAGGCCCCCACTGTGGCCACCGCCATCAGAAAGTTCTCGTCAAAGACCTGGCCGTTTTTGATGTTTCGGACGGCTTTCCATAGTACATCCCAGCCGATGATCCCATAGGGGATCAGGTACAGCACCGGCCAAATCAAGCTAGGAACAGAGTACGAAACCAGATGCTCCGCCAGCTCCAGCGCCAAAAACAAAACCAGCGCCGTTACAATGCGTCTCCGGGTCTTTTTCTGCTTTTTTGTCATGGGACCGCTCCTCCTTCAAGGGCAAAAGGCGGGGGCGCCCCGCCTTTTGCAAGCTCTTATTTCACCACGATCTCACAGTCAGGCTCCACCTTTTTGCAGACCTTCACCGCCTCCTGCACAATGGCATCAAAGCGGGCGTCGTCCGCCTGGATGGTCAGCTTCTGGGTCATAAAGCTGACGGTGGCGTCCTCCACCCCGTCGATCTTCTTGATGGCGGCCTCCATCTTGGCGGCGCAGTTGGCACAGTCCAGGTCGATCATTTTAAAGGTCTTTTTCATCTCAATCGCTCCCTTTTCAAAGTACGGAATTGATGCGGGGATATATGGCGAAGAAACGGCGGCCCTGCTCAGGGGGCCTCCGGGCCTTCCAGAATATGCTCCATGCCCTGGCTCAAAATGCGGAAGACGTGCTCGTCGGCCAGGGAGTAGTAGAGGGTCTTGCCCTCCCGGCGGAATTTCACCAGCTTGCTGGCCTTGAGTACCCGCAGCTGGTGGGAGACGGCGGACTGGCTCACGTCCATCAGACTGGCGATGTCGCACACACACAGCTCCGACTCCAACAGGGCATACAGAATTTTGATCCGGGTGCTGTCCCCGAAGATCTTGAACAGCTCCGCCAGGTCGTAGAGCACCTCGTCCTGGGGCAGGCGGCTGCGCACCAGCTCCACAGCGGTCTCGTGCACCTGCGTCTCCTCACAGCACGGAACGCGGTCCTGATCCATCTCGATCCCTCCAAGTCCTATATATGAATAAGTGTTCATATGTTATGGTCTTATGATACGCCCAAACACGCCTGCTGTCAAGGGGCGGGAGCGCAAAAGTTTTAAGAAATTTTTATGCGCCTCAGGGTGGTATTTCCCCCCAATTCCTGATACAATAAACGCCGCGTGAATCATTTGGGCGGGAAATTGCCGCCGCCCCGCCGGTTTATGACAGACTTGTGCAGATTTTTCTCTCCCAGGCGCCCCTTTTTATGCGTTGAGCCGAATCGCGCTGCCGGGCGGATTTTTTCTCCAGGACCGAGGAACTTTTCGGCGCCCACGCCGTCCAATGGAGTGAATCCAGTCAAGAAAAATTTGCTGAATCCATCAGCGCAGTCAAAGGAGTTTGAACATATGAAACGTCGTACCTATGCCCTTCTGCTGGCCCTGGCCCTGTCCGCCTCTCTGCTGACCTCCTGCGGGGGGAGCGGGGAGGGAAGCAGCACCTCTCAGCCCGACAGCAGCGTCTCCTCCAGCCAGGAGGCGGACCAGTCCCAGCCGGACGCCTCTCAGCCGGACAGCTCCACCCCCGACGCCTCCCAGGAGCCCGCTCCCGACGCCTCTCAGGAGGCGCCCGCGGAGGACGAGCCCCAGGCGGAGGCCTCTCTGTCCCTGAGCTCTTCCGACTTCACGCTGTTTTCCGCCGGGTCCAGCTACACCCTGAAGGCCACAGCGGTCCCCGCCGGCCAGAAGGTGACCTATACCTCCGGCAATGAGAAGGTGGCCACCGTGGACCAGAGCGGCAAGGTCACCGCCGTGGCCCCCGGCACCGCCAAGATCACCGTCACCGCCGGCGACCTGACCGCCACCTGCGTGGTGCGCTGCCGCTGGGAGGAGAGCAAGCCGTCCACCGGCGGCTCCGGCTCCACCAGTACCCCGTCCCAGCCCAGCACCCCCGAGACCCCCAGCACCCCGGCGGAGACCCAGGTGGACCTGTCCGCCTTCTACACCTCCGTCACCGGCAAGTATGAGTTCGGGATGCTGTCTCTGGCAGACACCGCCACCATGGACGGCGTCTACCCCGGCCTGTCCGCCGTCAGCACCAAGCAGTGCCTGCCCTATGTGAACATGATGACCATGAACACCAGCGAGATCGTCCTGGTGGAGGTGTCCAACAGCAGCGACGTGGACGCGGTGAAGGCCGCCCTCCAGAGCCGCATCGACGCCCAGGTAGCCGGCGGGGCCTGGTACCCCAGCGCCATCGAGGTGTGGCAGAACAACTCCCGCATCGTCTCCAACGGCAATTATGTGATGATGGTGGTCAACCCCGACTGCGACGCCATCGTCAGCGACTTCAACGCCCTGTTTTAAGGCGCTGCCCGCTCTCTTTGGCGTCCCCGCCCCCTGCGGGGCGGGAGTACACAAAAGGAGCGGGACACGGGCAAACTAAGCCGGGGCGGCGGGCACTGCCCGCCGCCGCTTTTCTCGCCAATTCCATCCACAAGGAGGACGCCCCATGGTCTTTTCCACCCCGGTATTCCTGTTCTATTTTCTGGTCCTGACCCTTTTGGTCTACTATCTGGTCCCCAGAGTGCTGCGCAATGTGGTCATTTTGGCGTCCTCCCTGATCTTCTACTACTGGGGGGA
>CASEKM010000180.1 GCA_949288405.1 uncultured bacterium
TCCGCCCCCATCGCCCCCAGGGCTGTAAACATCGCCTGTACGCCGATCACACAGGCGATGAGCAGGGCAATCAGCCCCACAATGGACAGGATGCCGTTGTTTTTCTTCTCGTTCATATCGGGCCTCCCGGTTGGTAGTATTCGTCGTCGGGCCATCGGGCGGGGTTGGTTTCGATGTAAGTCCAGTGGGTGAGGAAATCATTTTCGCCGCGGATGATGTGGTCGTGATAACCGGATTGCCAGAGGGAACTTCCTGATTGTCCGCTCTTCGCGTTCCAATGGCGCGTGGTCAAAGATTTGAACGTGCCCAAAACCTGCATCAATGTAGGGCGGGGGCTTGCCCCCGCCGGCTCACGAAGGCGAATCAATCCATGAAAGTGATTGGGCATAATCACATATTTTTCAATCGCAACCGATGGATACCGCTCTGTCAGGGCGGTCAATTCATTTTCCACCAATCGGCCGCAATCCGTCAACCGGAGGGCGGCGGGGGCAAGCCCCCGCCCTACCAGTTCCGCCCCTTCGAAACACGGCGGAGTAATTTGCGACAAGATACACCGGCGATTTTGGGTGCATATGGTCACAAAATACATCCCTGCTTGGCCGTAATCATAATCCTTCAAACGGACATGTTTCCTCTGTGGGAATTCCATAACATCTCCCTCACCGAATCTTCAATTCCTTCTCCACGTCATTCAGGTTGGTGGTGAGAATCCGGCTGATCCCCTGCTCCTTCGTCGCCGCAAAGTCCGCTCCGCTCCCAACGCCCTGGCGGGCATTGATCGCTCCGTTTCCTTGCGGCTCCTCTCCCCACGCGACCCGCTGTGCTGGGCTCGCGCGGGGGGCCCTCATGCAGGAGCAGGGGAAGGGCGCTATCGAATTTTCAATTCCTTCTCCACGTCGTTCAGGTTGATGGTGAGAATCCGGCTGATCCCCTGCTCCTGCATGGTGACGCCGTAGAGGACGTCGGCCTCCTCCATGGTGCCCCGGCGGTGGGTGATGACGATGAACTGGGTCTTGTCGGACATGGCGCGCATATACCGGGCGAAGCGGACCACGTTGTTGTCGTCCAGGGCGGCCTCGATCTCGTCCATGACCACGAAGGGGGTGGGGCGCACCTTCAAAATGGCGAAGTACAGGGCGATGGCCACAAAGGCCTTCTCCCCGCCGGACAGGAGGGAGAGCACCTTCAGCGCCTTTCCGGGGGGCTGCACCTTGATCTCGATGCCGCAGTTGAGGATGTCCTCCGGGTCCTCCAGCTCCAGGCGCGCCTGGCCGCCCCCAAAGAGCTCCTGGAAGGTCTGGCCGAAGGCCTGGTTGATGTTCTGGAACTCCCGGGCGAAGATGGTCCTCATCTCCCCGGTGATCTGGGCGATGACGGCCTCCAGCTCCTTCTTGGCCTTCTCCACGTCGTCCCGCTGGTCGGTGAGGTAGGTATACCGCTCGTTCACCCGCTGGAACTCCTCGATGGCTCCCACGTTTACGCTGCCCAGGGCGGAGATGCCCTTTTTCAGCTCGGCGATGCGGCGGCCCGCCTTGGCGGGGGACTCGATCTCCACCCGCTGGAGCTTGGCCGCCTCGTGGGAGAGCTCGTAGTTCTCCCACAGCTTGTCCAGCAGCTGCTTCTCCTCCAGGGATGCGGCCACCTTCTTCTGCTCCAGGCGGGACACCTCCCCGCCGATGGCCAGCAGCTCCTTGTTCTTCTCCTGGCCCTCCCGGGTGGCCTTCACCCGCTCCCCTTCCAGGGACAGCTTCTCCTGGTTCAGGCGGGCAATGTCCTCATTCCTGGCCTGGTTCTCCCGGCGCAGCTCCTCCAGGCGGGCCTCCTTCTCCCCGATCTCCCGGGTGAAGGCGGCGTTTTTCTCCTCGTAGTCCCCGATGAGGGCCCGGCTCTGCTCCTGGTCCCCGGCGATGTCGGAGCGCAGGGACTCCAGCTCCTCCAGGCCGCGGCGGGTGGCGTCCCGCTCCGCCTCCAAGGCGGCCAGGGCGGCGTTGAGCCCGGAGAGGGCCTGGGTCAGCTCCAGAGACCGCTCCTGCAGGTCGCTCTGGCCCTGGGCCTTGCCCTCCGCCTCGCTCTTCAGGGCGGCGGCCTCCCCCTCCAGCTCCCGGATGCGCTCCCGGGCGGCCTGGGTGTCCCTCTCGATCTCCTGGGCGCGCTGCTTCAACTGCTCCAGTTCGCCCCTCTGGTCCTCCCACCGGCGCTCCAGGTCGGAGAGAACGCTCCTGCACAGGTTCTGTTCCCCCTGGGCCTTCAGGATGGCGTCCTCCCACTCTCTCAGCTGGCTCTGGGCGGTGTCCATCTCATAGGCGGCCGCCTGGGCCTCCCGGTTGGCGCTCTCCAGCTCCCGGGCGGCCTGGGCAAGCTGGTCCCCCAGGCCCTGGGCCTGGGTGTTCAACCGCTCTAGCTCGTTGGCCCGGCTCAAAATGCCCGCGCTGCGGCTGGCGGAGCCGCCGGTCATGGAACCGCCGGGGTTGAGCACCTGGCCGTCCAGGGTGACGATGCGGAACTTATAGCCGTATTTCCGGGCGGCGGCGATGGCTGCGTCCAGGTCCTCCATGACGGCCACCCGGCCCAGCAGGTTGGAAAACACGTTCCGGTACCGGGGATCAAACTGCACCAGCCGGTCGGCCACCCCCACAAAGCCCGGCTCCCCCTGGAGGCTGCCCGCCTCCCGTAGGTCGTAGGGCCGGATGGAGCTCAGGGGCAGGATGGTGGCCCGGCCGGCGTCCCGGCGCTTCAAATACTGGATGACGGCCTTGCCGTCCTCCTCCCGCTCCACCACAAGGTTCTGCATGGCGCCGCCCAGGGCGGTCTCGATGGCCACGGTGTACTGGTCGGGCACATGGAGAAGGCCCGCCACCGGGCCGTGGATATGCCTCAGGCCGCCCCGGTCGGCCTCCCCCATCACCAGCTTCACCGCCTTGGAGTAGCCCTCCCGGTCCTTCTCCATCTCGGTGAGCAGCTTGATCCGGGAGGCCAGGGCGTTCTCGTCCATCCGCAGGCGGGTGTGGCGCTCCCGGGCCTGGTCCGCCTTCTTCTTCCGGGCCTCCAGGCGCAGGGAGTAGCCGGAGATCACGTTCTGGACGCTGTCCCGCTCCTCCCGGGCCTGTTTCAGCTTTTTGTCCGCCGCCTGGGCGTCCTGCCGGGCGGCCTCCAGCCGCTCCTCCAGGCTTCTGAGCTCCTGGCGCACCGCCTCGTCCCGGTCCAGCACCTCCTGGGCGGCGGCGGCCAGAGCGGAGAGCAGGGCCTTGGCCTGGTGGGCATCGGCGGTCTTGGTGGCCTCCCGGCCCCGCAGCTCCTCCAGCTCCTGGGCCAGGGTGCCGGCTGTACGCAGCGCCTCCTGGGCCCTCTGGTTCTGCTCCTCCGCCTGGCGGCGGGTCTCGGCCAGCTGTCCCTCGATCTCCTCCAGGCGGGCGGCGCGCTCGGCGATCTGGCCGGACAGGCTGTCCTGGCGGCCCTCCCGCTGCTCCAGCTCCTCCCGGATGCGCTGGGTGTTCTCCAAATTGTGCTGGATGCTGCTCTTGAGGACGGCCACCGCCGCCTCCAGCTCCCGGATGTCGGCCTCCCGGCTCTGAATGGCAAAGCGCAGCTGGTCCGCCTGGACCTCCTTGTCCCGCATCTGGCCGGAGAGGGCCTCCGCCTGTCCGAAGCGCTCCTCCACCGCCCGCTCGGCCTCCTCCTTCTGGCGGACGGCCTCCTTGTAGTCGGTCTCCAGCTTGATATTCCCCGCCCGGATGCGCTCCAGGGTGTCCAGCCACACGGAGATCTCCAGGCCCTTCAGCTCCTCCCGCAGGTTCAGAAACTTCTTGGCCTTCGCGCTCTGCTCCCGCAGGGGCTCCACCTGAAGCTCCAGCTCGGCGATCTTGTCGTTGATGCGCACCAGGTTCTCGTCGGTGCGCTCCAGCTTCCGCTCGGCCTCCTCCTTCCGGTGGCGGTAGCGGGAGATGCCGGCGGCCTCCTCAAAGACCTCCCGCCGGTCGGCGGACTTCTGGGACAGGATCTCGTCGAGGCGGACGGAGCGGCGGTTGATATAGTACTCGCTCTCCCCGGAGCGGTAGTACCGGCGGGTGACCATGACCTCGCTCTCGTCCAGGTCGAAGAGGTGTCCCGTGTTGTCCAGCACCAGGGACACCTCCGCGTACCCGGTCTGCTTGCGCTGCTGCGTGCCGCCGAAGATCACGTCCTCCATCTTGCCCCCCCGGAGGGTGCGGGTGGACTGCTCCCCCATGACCCAGCGGATGGCGTCGGAGATGTTGGACTTGCCCGAGCCGTTGGGGCCCACAATGGCGGTGATGTCCTCGCCCCGGGAAGGATTTGAAGCCTTGAATTTCCAGCGCTTTTAGTAAGTACAACTGACACACCTCGTATCCCGGCGGCGGGGCGTCCCCCGGTCCGCCTTCAAATGGGCACAAAAATAGATTATAATTATACCAGACGCCCCCAAGAATTGCAACGTCCCCGCCGGGAAAGCGGGGATTTTTCCAGCCCTCTCCGCGTATGGTTTTTCCGTCCGGTCCCCATCCTAAGCCGTACCAAGCGGCCGCGGGTCCCGGCGGCCGAAGGAGGGCGTTTGATGGATCAGCTCTGGTATTTTCTCCTTTACAGCTTTCTGGGCTTCCTGCTGGAGACAGGCTACGCCTGCCTGGTGGGGGGCGACCCGGACCGGAAGTGTCTCCTGCTCCTCCCCCTGTGCCCGGTGTACGGCCTGGGGGTGTGCGCGGTGCTCCTGCTGCCCGGCTGGGTGCTCCGCTCCGTCCCCGCCCTGGTCCTCCTGGGCGGGCTCACCGCCACCGCGGTGGAGTACGGCGTCTCCCTTCTCTACCAGAAGCTGTTCTCCGTGTCCTTCTGGAACTACGCCGGGTATCCCTGGAATCTGGACGGGCGGGTCTGTCTCCCCTTCTCCCTGGCCTGGGGCCTACTGCTGGTCCCCGCCGTCCGGCTGGTCCACCCCTGGGCGGCCCGGCTCATTCCCCTCATCCCCGCCCCGGTGTCCTGGGCGGTCCTGGCCGCCCTGCTCTCCGACCTGCTGGTGTCCTCGCTCGTCCTCCGCCGCACCGGGGACACCCGCCGCCTGCGGTGGTACCGCCTCCGGCCCGGAGAACGCTCCGCCGCCCCGGAGCCCGGAGGCGGACAGGCAAAAAAACAGCCGCGGTCCCTGTGAACCACGGCTGTCTTGTGTTTACTCCTCGTAATCCTCGTACTCTGAGGCACAGGCTCTCTGCTGCACCTTGGTCTTCGCCAGTTCTCCCAGCTCGGCCAGCTTGTCCCAGTAGGCAATGATGGCGCAGATGGCGCCGGCGGCGGTGAGGGACAGCGCCACGATCTTCAGCACAAAGCGGGCAATTTTCATCGTCAATTCCTCCTCATATGGAATCTGTTGTACATAGTGTACACGATGCCAGGGAAAATTACAACTGTTTTTTCAAAATTTGATGGGCAGCGCCCCCTGTCCCGCCCCGGAGCCCGGAAGGCAGGCCTCCCAGATCACACGTTGAACCGGAACAGGATGATATCGCCGTCCTGGACGATGTATTCCTTGCCCTCGGAGCGGATCAGGCCCTTCTCCCGGGCGGCGGCCATGGAGCCGCAGGCCATCAGGTCGTCGTAGGAGACCACCTCGGCCCGGATGAAGCCCCGCTCAAAGTCGGAGTGGATCTTGCCCGCGGCCTGGGGGGCCTTGGTGCCCCGGGTGATGGTCCAGGCCCGACACTCGTCCTCGCCGGAGGTGAGATAGGAGATGAGGCCCAGCAGGGTGTAGCTGGCCTTCACCAGCCGGTCCAGGCCGGACTCGGGCACGCCCAGGTCGTCCAGGAACATCTGCTTCTCGTCGGCGGGCAGCTCGGCGATCTCCGCCTCCAGCTTGGCGCACACGGGGATCACCTGGGCCCCCTCAGAGGCGGCCCGCTCCTCCACCTGCCGGTAATAGCCCACCTCCTCCGGGTGGGAGAAGCCGTCCTCGTCCAGGTTGGCCGCATAGATCACCGGCTTCAGGGACAGCAGCTCGGAGGTGGCGATGAGGGCGGCGTCGTCCTCGTCCACCTGGCTGAGATAGCTGCGGGCGGACTTGCCGTCGTTGAGCCACCCCTTCAGGCCGGAGAAGACCTCCACCTCCCGCAGGAACTTCTTGTCCCCCTTGGCGGCCTTCTGGGCCTTGTCGATGCGCCGGTCAACCATCTCCGCGTCGGCCAGGATCAGCTCCAGGTCGATGGTGTCCATGTCCCGGATGGGGTCGGTGGAGCCCTCCACGTGGATCACGTTCTCGTCGTCAAAGCAGCGCACCACGTGGACGATGGCGTCAGTCTGGCGGATATTGGCCAAGAATTTGTTGCCCAGGCCCTCGCCCCGGGAGGCCCCCTTCACCAGACCGGCGATGTCCACAAACTCGATCACCGCCGGGGTGGTCTTCTTGGGGTGGTACATCTCAGACAGCTTGTCCAGCCGGGCGTCGGGCACGGCCACGATGCCCACGTTGGGGTCGATGGTGCAGAAGGGGTAGTTGGCGCTCTCGGCGCCGGCGTTGGTGATGGCGTTGAACAGGGTGCTCTTGCCCACATTGGGCAGACCCACGATTCCTAATTTCACGGCAGTTCCTCTTTTCGGAAAAATTTCAAATAGGCCCACTTATTATATCGGATTTCCCAGTTCCTTGCAAGCCCCGAGCCGCCGGGGCCGGCGGTCAGAGGCCCAGCGCCTCCAGGGCCCGGTCCATCCCCCGGGCAAAGGCCAGGTGTCCCCGGGGGGAGAAGTGGACGCCGTCAAAGGACAGCTCCACTCCCCACTCCCCCGCGTCGGCAAAGGAGATCCCCTGCTCCCGGGCCAGCTCCCGGTAGCGCTCCGCCAGATGGCGGGAGGCCTCCACCAGGGCGTCGTCCCCCACCCAGGCCCCCCGGCGCATGGGCGGCGGGGCCGTCAGCAGGAGCCGGGGCTCCCCCCACTGGCTGCGCCGCATCCCCAGCCAGGCCAGCAGGGCCCCCATCCGTCCGGCCGCCACCTCCGCCTGGGGCGGCGCCATCTGCAGCAGGTCGTTGCTCCCCAGCATGACCACCAGGCCGTCCACCGGAGCCGCCCTTCTCAGGCCCTCCTCCAGCCGCTGGAGCTCCCAGGGGCGGCGGGGGATCTCCCGCCCGTTCTCCCCCAGGTTCTGCACCTCCCGCCCGGGCCGGAGGGCGGCCAGCTGGTCCGTCCAGCGGACCTGGGCCGGGTACCGCCCGCCCAGGGGGGACTGCGGGTCATATCCATAGGTGTTGGAATCTCCGTAGCACAGGATCTTGCGGGTCATCTGTCTTGCTCCTTCTGTCTGTGTTCTGCGGGACCTTCTCAGCCCACGCTGATGCCCATACGCCGGGCCACCTCCAGCATGCCGTGGCCCTCGGGAACCAGGCGGCTCTTGCCGGCGATGTCCTTGAGCCGGTTCTCTCCCACGTGGTTGTTCTTCATGGCCACAGTGATGCCGTAGTTCTCGTCCTCCACCATCTTGGCGGCATAGGAGCCGAACTGAGTGGCCAGCACCCGGTCGTAGGGGCAGGGGCTGCCGCCCCGCTGCATATGTCCGGGGACACAGATGCGGGTCTCGATGCCGGTGAGGCGCTCGATGTCCTTGGCGATGCGGTTGGTGGCGGTGGTGTAGCCCTGCTCCGCCCGCTTGGCCATGCGCTCCTTCTTCTTCATCCGGGCCTCCTTCACGTCGTAGACCCCCTCGGCCACCGCCAGGATGGAGAAGTGCTTGCCCTGGGCCTCCCGCTTCTCAATGGCGGCGCACACGTTCTCGATGGTATAGGGCAGCTCGGGAATGAGGATGATGTCCGCCCCTCCGGCGATGCCCGCGTACAGGGTGAGCCAGCCCGCCTTGTTGCCCATGAGCTCCACCACCATGCAGCGGCTGTGGCTGCCGGCGGTGGTGTGGACCCGGTCGATGGCCTCGGTGGCGATCTCCATGGCGGAGTGGAAGCCGAAGGTCACGTCGGTGCCGAAGATGTCGTTGTCGATGGTCTTGGGCAGGCCGTGCCGTTGCCCCCCAGGCACAGCAGGCAGTCCAGCTTCATCTCCTGGTAGTTCTTCTTCATGGCGGCCACCTTGTCCACGTTGTCCTCGCCCACCACCCGCATGAGCTTGAAGGGGGTGCGCTTGGTGCCCAGAATGGTGCCGCCCACCGTGAGGATGCCGGAGAACTCCCTGGGCTGCATCACCCGCCAATCCCCGTTGATGAGGCCGGAGTAGCCGTTGGCGATGCCGATGATCTCCACATTCTCCCCCATGCGCTGATAGAGGGCCTTGGCCACTCCCCGCAGGGTGGCGTTCAGCCCCGGGCAGTCGCCCCCGGAGGTCAAGATTCCCACTCGCTTTTTCATAACTATATTCCTCCCTTACTCAGGTTCCGGTAACAGAACAGTTCAGCACAAGCGTACGAACTTCCCCCCGTTTTGTCAAGGGGATCGGGCGAATTTTTGTTCTTTTCTCCCCGCCGGCGCTATTTGTCCCTGCGGCCGCATATGCTGTCAGGAGAAGGCGCGGAGAGGGGGAGCACCCGTGGCACAGTTTCAGATGGAGGGGGGCGGGACCCTCACCCTGGAGGAGGAGGGGCCCCGGGTGCGGCTGGAGGCGGTCCGCCCGGAGGACCGCCGGGGACTGTACAAGGCCTGGGCCCTGGGCCCCGGAGGGAGCGCCCTGCTGGGCACCCTGGTCCCGGAGGGGGACCGCCTGAGGCTGGCCCGGACGGTGAGCCGCCAGAGTTTGGCCCGGGCCGGGTGCTGGCCGGTGACCGGAGGGCGCGCCCTTCTGGTCTACCCCTTCCCCGCCCGGGACGAGGGGCCCGGCTGGCGGCCCGAGCCCAGCCCGGAG
>CASEKM010000181.1 GCA_949288405.1 uncultured bacterium
CGGTCCAGGCGGGCCACCGCCGGAGCGTACTCCGGCAGGGCGGCCAGGGCGTCGTGGGCCGCCCGGCTCCGCCCCGCCTGCTCCAGGGCGGGCAGGGGGGCCGCCAGCCGGAAGCGCCCCCCCAGGTCCTCCTCCCGCTGGACCTTCAGGTCGGAGAACAGCAGCTTGAGCCGCTCCGTCAGAAAGCTGGGGCGGCGCTCCTCCCCTGAGGGGCTCTGGGCGGCCCAGCTGACGATCAGCCGCCGGGTGGGCCGGGCGCAGGTGAGGTAGACGGTGGTCATCTCCCGATACAGCAGCTCCTCCCCGCTCTGGTTCAGCTCCAGGCCGTAGGAGGCCAGCAGAGAGCGGTCGTCGTCGGACAGCAGCCCCGGGGCCTGGGTCACCATGGGCACGCTCTGGTCGTCCGCCCCCAGGAAAAAGAGCACCTGCACCGGGTGGCCTGTCTGGCGGGCGGTCTCCCCCGCCGTCACCCGGTCCAGGGAGACGGGGATGGTGCCCACGTCGTACTGGGAGAGGACCAGCCGGAACAGGGCGGCGAACTCGTCCAGCTCCATGGGGGTCTCCTCCAGCTGGGCGGCGCACTGCTCCAGGCCGCCGCACAGGATGGACCACAGCTGCCGGTACTCCTCCGCCAGGGCGGGCCGGTCCCGGCGGCGCAGCGCCTCCACCCGCTCCTCCAGCCGCTGGGGCAGGCCGATCCCCTCCAAAAAGCTGTAAAGGGCGACCGCCTGCCCCCTCCCGGTCCGGTCGGTGTTTTTCCGCAGCAGCTCCAGGGGCTCGGCCACCTGCCGCCGCACCCGGTCCAGCTGCTCCACCAGGGCCCTGTCCGCCCCGGTCCACTCCAGGCCGTACCCCCGGGGGTGCAGGGACCAGGCCTTCTTCTGGGTCCACCGGCTCCCCCGCAGGTCCCACTTGAGCACATAGTTCTCCAGCAGGTCCAGCTCCTCCTGGGTCAGGTCGGTGAGGCCGGTCTTCAAATAGCGGAACATGTCCTCATACCGGTAGCCGTTGGCCACCGTGTCCAGGGCCGCCGTCACCAGGGTGAGGATGGGCTTCTCCAGAATGTCCGTCATGGCGGAGGAGAACACCGGCACCTGGTAGCGGGGAAATACCGACTCGATCAGGGACTGGTAGGCGGAAAAATCCCGGGCCACCACCCCGATGTCCCGGTAGCGGTACCCCTCCTTCCGCACCAGCTCCCGGATGCGGGCGGCCGTCCACTCCACCTCGGAGCGGGGGGCGGCAGCCTGGAACAGCTCCACCGCACCCCCGCAGGGGAGGCGCTCCGCCTCCCCGTGGGCAAACAGGGCCCGCTCCAGCCGCCGCAGGGCCGGGGGCTTCTCCTCGCACACTCTGTCAAGGGTCTCAACTTCACAGGGTATCCGCTCCTGCCGGGCCAGGCGGCGCAGGGCGGCGGCGGTGCGCCGGGCGGGCGAGAAGATGCCGGCGCCCCCCTCGTTCTCCTCCAGGTGGTCGCAGGTGAGGGTGACGGTGAGGGTCTCCGCCTGCTTCATCAGCTCCCGGAGCACCGCCTCCTGCTGGGGGGTGAAGTCGGTAAAGCCGTCCAGCCACACCTGCGCCCCCCGGGCCCAGGGGCACTCCTTCAGCTTCTCCGCCGTGCGGGTGAGCCGGTCCCGGGGGTCCAGGGCAGTGCGGGCGGCCAGGGCCTCGTAGGCGGTGCAGATGAGCCCCAGGTCCCGCAGCTTGTCCCCCTCGTCCCCGCCGGTCCCCTCCGCCGCCTGGAGCAGGTGCTCCGGCCGGACACAGCAGCTCTTCAGCTCGTCCAGGGTGGACAGCAGCTCCTCCAGAAAGGCGGGCCGCCGGGAGGGGCGGACGTACACGGTGAGGCGGCCGGACACCGCCTCCACCGCCCGGCGCATCAGCAGGATGCGGCCGCCGGCGTCCAGCTCCGGCTCCCCCATCCCCCCGGCGGCCAGGAACACCCGGCTGCTGAGGCGGCTGAAGGAGAGCACCTCGGCGTACAGGGACACCCCGTCCCCGCCAAAGCGGCACAGGGCCCGCTCCGCCTCGTGGGACTGCTGCTCCGGCACCATGAGGATCTGCCGCCTGTCCTGCCCCGGGCGGCAGATGGCCCGGAGCACCGCCGTGGTCTTGCCGCTGCCCGCCCGGCCCAAGATCAGCTTTACCATCCCGCTTCCCTCCCGTCTCGTCATTGTTCCCATCATACCACACTTGCCCCGGTAAAAAAAGACCTTCTTCTCCCCCGCCCGGCCCCGGGAGAAATCATTCCCAGGTTTTCATTGAAAAAAGCGGGGCAGCATGGTATACTAAGCCCAGCAAACTGCGGAAAAAGGAGCGTATGACACATGGTACTGCATGAATCTGGTGAGGACTATCTGGAGGCCATTCTGGTCCTGCGCCAGCAGAAGGGAACTGTGCGCTCCATCGACGTGGCCCAGTACCTGGGCTACTCCAAGCCCTCGGTGAGCCGGGCGGTCTCCATTCTGAAGTCCAACGGCTACCTGACCATGGAGCGGGACGGCCGGCTGGAGCTCACCCCCCAGGGGGAGGCCAACGCCCAGCGGGTCTATGAGCGCCACCGCTTCCTCAGCCAGTGGCTGGTGAAGCTGGGGGTCTCCCCCGAGGTGGCCGCCGCCGACGCCTGCCGGATCGAGCACGACCTCAGCGCCGAGACCTTCGAGTGCCTGAAGGAGCACGTGCGCCGGTATACCCAGGAAGATCCCACCTGAATGCCCCGGGCGCGGAGGAGCCCCAGCCGCTCCCCCGCGCCCCTTTTCCAGATCGGAGAAACGGAGGCCCCCCTATGTCACTAGACGAGATCCTCTCCCAGTTCACCGGCGGGCTCACCGCCCAGGCCCTGTCCCTGGAGAACATCCTGCGGACCGTCCTGGCGCTGGTGGTGGGCGTGGTGGTCATCAAGCTGATCCAGCGGGCGGTGGAGCGCATCCTGTCCCGGAACGCCTCCCTGGCCCCCATCCACCGCTATCTGCGCTCGGCGGTGTCCATTGTGCTGTGGCTGCTGCTGGCCCTGGTGCTGCTGGGCTCCCTGGGGGTGGAGCTCACCTCCATCATCGCCCTGCTGAGCGTGGCGGGCCTGGCCGTCTCCCTGGCCCTGCAGAACACCCTGTCCAATTTAGCGGGGGGCATCATGCTGCTGGTGTCCAAGCCCATGACCATCGGGGACTATGTGGAGATCGGCTCCGTGTCCGGCACGGTGTCCATGATCGGCCTGTCCTACAGCACACTGGTGACCGTGGAGAACAAGGAGATCTACATCCCCAACAGCCAGCTCTCCTCCGCCACCATCATCAACTACACCCGCCTGGGCCGCCGCCGGATGGAGCTCACCTTCAGCGCCTCCTACGACGACCCGGCCGAGGCCGTAAAGGCCGCCCTCCAGGAGGCGGTGGACCAGTTCCCGGCCATCCTCCAGGACCCCGCCCCGGAGATCCGCCTGTGCGGCTATGGGGACAGCGGGGTGAACTACCTGGTGCGGGCCTGGACCGCCACCGGGGACTACTGGGACACCTACTACCGGCTGCTGGAGGCCGTCCTGCCCGCCTTCCGCCGCCACGGGGTGTCCATGCCCTACCCCCAGATGGATATACATCTCCGCCAGGAGCCGTGACGGCCCGGGCGGATGCGAAAAGGCCGCCGCCTGTCCGCAGATGGACAGGCGGCGGCTTCTTCTCTCACCGCACGCTGGGGATGAGCAGCATCCGCCCCGCGGGCAGCGCACCCTCCTCCAGCTGATTGGCCTGGAGGATCTTCTGGGTGGTGGTGCCGTAGCACTTGGCCAGCTCCCACAGGCCCTCCCCCGGCTCCGCCAGGCGGAGGACCACCGAGGGCTGGCTCCCCTCTCCCCGGGACCGGGGCTCCCCCAGGGAGGCGGCGCACACCGCCGTCAGCTTTTTCTCCTCCAGCACCAGACACTGGAAGTCCACGGCAAAGCGCACCTCCACCCCGCCCGCGGCGGGGGCGGC
>CASEKM010000182.1 GCA_949288405.1 uncultured bacterium
TCGGGGACGTGGGCTCCACCCTGCTCATCGGCTTGAAGCTGCTGGGGCGGGACGTGCTGTCCTCCATCGGCATCTGCGACGTGAGCACCCAGATCACCGACCGGTGGGAGTTTGAGATGGGGCAGATCAACCTGCCCTGGGACTACGATGCCTTCCCCGAGGTAAAGCCCGTCCCGGTGGAAAAACTCTTTGACTGCGACGTGTTCGTGTTCGTGGCCTCCCGAGGCATCCCCCCGGTGGGCTCCCAGGTGAAGGACGTGCGCATGGCCCAGTTTGAGACCAACGCCGCCATTGTGAAGCAGTACGCCAAAATGGCCCGGGCGGCCCATTTCCAGGGCCTGTGGTGCGCCGTGTCCGACCCGGTGGACCCCCTGGCCAAGACCGCCTATCTGGAGAGCAACAAGGACGAGAACGGCGTCTGGGACGGGAAGGGCCTGAAGCGGGACCCCCGCCTGGCCAGCTTTCTGACCGAGGGCCGCTCCTTCGGCCCCCACGGCACCGGCCTGTTCATCGCCAACTCCATCCAGAACTATGACGAGGCGGTCTCCCAGGAGCTGACCCACCTCACCGTCACCGCCAATCTGAAGATGCGGGAGATGGGCTTCAAGCCCTATGTGGCCCCCGCCCTGTCCTCCGGCGCCCTGTCCATCCTGCTCACCCTCCGGGGGGAGTGGCACTGCGGCTCCGTGTTCCTGGACGGCATCTTCATGGGGGTGAAGAACCGCTACACCCCCGCCGGGGTGGAGACCGAGCTGCTCCCCCACATCCCGGACCAGCTCTTCGGCCACATCCGGGAGGCGGCGGCGGAGCTGAAGTCGGTCCTCTGAGCCGCGCCCGGGGGCCGGGGATCCGGCTCCCGGGGGCTGGGGCGGATGCGGGGGCCCGCGCCCGGCGGGGTCAGAGCTCCCTCAGCTCCTGGATGGTCTCCTGGATGGTCTTCTTGGGCAGGTAGACCGCCGCCATCTCCGCCAGCTGGCCCAGGGTCAGCGAGCGGGCCGCCTGCACCATGGGGTGCTTCATCCACTTGCCGAACCGGCGCTGGAATACCGCCCGGGCCCGGGGGTCCTGGAGCAGCTCCCCCACGGTGATTTGATTTTGTCTCAGATCCATGGTAAAATCACCTCCAAGCCCATTGTATGCGCCGCCCGGCGCCGGCTGTCCCTTTCACCCCGGACAAAGGAGGATCATCATGTCCAACCCCACCCCCAAAAAGCGGCGGAGCTTCTGGGCCTCCGCCTACGTCGCCCTCCACCGGAAGGGCGTCGTGACCACCGTGTACCTGGTGCTCCGGGTGCTGGTGCTCCTGACCCTCGTCTCCCAGTTCCTCAACGGAAACTTTGAGAACGTGTTTTTCTGCGTCCTCTCCCTGGTGCTCTTTGTGATGCCCACCATTTTGGAGCGGCAGCTGAAGATCGACCTGCCCAGCGTGCTGGAGATCGTGATCCTGCTGTTCATCTTCTCCGCCTGGATCTTGGGGGAGGTGCAGACCTACTACACCATCTTCCCCTACTGGGACACCATGCTCCACACCCTCAACGGCTTCCTGTGCGCCGCCATCGGCTTCTCCCTGGTGGACCTGCTCAACCGGCATGAGCGCATCTCCCTGTCCATGTCCCCGGCGTTTATGGCCATCGTGGCCTTCTGCTTCTCCATGACCGTGGGCGTGCTGTGGGAGTTCTTCGAGTGCGCCATGGACCAGATCTTTTACGGGGACATGCAGAAGGACACCATCGTACACGCCATCTCCTCGGTGATGCTGGACCCCACGGGGGGACAGCGGCCCCAGATCATCCGGGGGATCACCGATGTGATCGTGGTGACAGAGGAGGGCCAGATCCCCCTGGGCCTGGGGGGCTACCTGGACATCGGCCTGCTGGACACTATGGAGGACCTGCTGGTGAACTTCATCGGCGCCGTCACCTTCTCCATCGTGGGATACTTTTATGTGAAAAACCGGGGGAAGGGCTGGTTTGCCAAGAACTTCATCCCCAAGGTGCTCTCCGAGGCGGAGGCCGCCGCCGATCCCACCATTTCGGGGGAATAACTCGCGGGCATATGGTCCATACTACCTCCATCCACTGTGAGGAGGTTTAAAACAATGGATCAGAAAACTTGTAATTCCAACATTCACTGCACCGTGGAGAGCTGCGCCTACCACGCCCCCCAGAACTGCTGTTCCCTGAACCGCATCAACGTGGGCTGCTGCGACAGCTCCCCCACCAGCTGCAAGGGCACCGAGTGCGCCTCCTTCCAGCTGAAGTAAGGGTGCTGCGCCCTGGACCGCCTTCCGGCGGTCCTTTTTTATTGCCCTGTTCCCTGAAAAGGGGATAAAAAAGCCGGACCGCTTTCCAAGAAAAGCGGTCCGGTCAGAGAGAAAAGCGTTATGCCGGAATTTTTTATACCATCAGGGAGCACACCAGCTCCGCATACCCGGCGGGGTCCTCCAGGGGCAGGTCGGCCAGCAGCAGGGCCTGGCCGTAGAGCAGCTTGGAGTACTTCTCCACGGTGGCCTGATCCCCGGCGTCCACCGCCTTCTTCAGGGCGGCGTAGGGGGCGGAATCGGCGTTGAGCTCCAGCACCCGCTCCGCCTTCATGTGCTCGCCGCCCTCCAGCTTGCGCATGTAGCGCTCCATCTCCAGGGAGACGGGGCCGTCGGCGGACAGGCAGCAGGCCCCCGACTTCAGGATCTTGGAGATGCGGACCTCCTTCACCTGGTCCCCCAGGGCGGTCTTCACCGCCTCCAGCACCGGCTTGCCGGCCTCGGCCTTCTCCTCAGCCTCTTTCTTCTCCTCGTCGGTCTGGGGCAGGGCGTCCTCGGCGGTGGCGGACATGAACTTCTTGCCGTCCACCTCCCCCAGGGCCTGCATGACAAAGTCGTCCACATCCTCGGTGCAGTAGAGGATCTCATAGCCCTTGTCCAGAATGCGCTCCACCTGGGGCAGCTTGGCGATCTTGTCCACGCTCTCGCCGCAGGCGTAGTAGTAATAGGGCTGGTCCTCGGGCATCCGGTCCTTGTAGGCGGCCAGGGTGGTGTTCTTCCCCTCCTTGGAGGACCAGAACAGCAGCAGGTCCTTCAGCTTGTCCTTGTGGGCCCCGTAGTCGGCCACCACCCCGTACTTGATCTGGCTGCCGAAGGCGGCCCAGAACTTCTCGTATTGCTCCGGCTCGTCCTTCTGCAGCTTCTCCAGCTCGCCCTTGATCTTCTTCTCCAGGGCGTTGGCGATCACCTTCAGCTGCCGGTCGTGCTGCAAAATTTCCCGGCTGATGTTCAGGGAGAAGTCGGGGGAGTCCACCACGCCCTTGACGAAGCGGAAGTAGTCGGGCAGCAGGTCGGCGCACTTGTCCATGATCATCACGCCGGAGGAGTACAGCTGCAGGCCCTTCTGGTACTCCCGGGTGTAGAAGTCGTAGGGGGCCTTCTGGGGGATGTACAGAAGGGCCTTATAGGTCACCGCCCCCTCGGCGCTGGTGTGGATGACAGCCAGGGGATCCTGCCAGTCCATGAACTTCTCCTTGTAGAAGCTGTTGTACTCCTCGTCCTTCACCTGGGACTTGGGCCGCTGCCACAGGGGGACCATGGAGTTGATGGTCTTCCACTCCTTCACCGTCTCCCACTCGGGCTTGTAGTCCTCCCCCGCATCCTCGGGCTTGGGCTTCTGGCGGTAGTCCTCCACCTCCATGACGATGGGGTAGCGGATGTAGTCGGAGTATTTCTTAATGAGCTCCTGGAGCTTATAGGTCTCCAGATACTGGTCGTAGTTCTCCTCGTCGGCGTTGGCCTTGATGTGCATGATGATGTCGCTGCCGGGGGCGTCCTTCTCACAGGGGGTGATGGTGTACCCGTCGGCCCCGTCGGACTGCCACATAAAGGCCTGGCCGCTGCCGTAGGCCTTGGAGATGACGGTGACCTGATCGGCCACCATGAAGGCGGAGTAGAAGCCCACGCCGAACTGGCCGATGACGTCGATGTCCTCCCCCTTGTGCTCCTGGTCCATCTCCTGCTTGAACTGGAGGGAACCGCTGTGGGCGATGGTGCCCAGGTTGTTCTCCAGCTCCTCGCGGGTCATGCCCACGCCGTTGTCGGAGATGGTGAGGGTACGCTTCTCCTTGTCGGGCACGATGGTGATTTTCAGCTGACTGCGGTCCACCGGCACCTGGTCGTCGGTGAGGGCCTTGTAGGCCAGCTTGTCCTCCGCGTCGCTGGCGTTAGAGATGAGCTCCCGCAGGAAG
>CASEKM010000183.1 GCA_949288405.1 uncultured bacterium
CCTTGCCCTGCTGTGTGTAGGGGCGGCACTCCTCCAGCAGGCTGTCCAGCAACTCTTCCATAGTGTTGTCCTCTCTTTCCTTCTCACAGATTGATAAAAGCAGCCCGCCGGCAGTGCCGGCGGGCCGCTGTGGTGTTTGCCCAGTCGGCTTAGAACAGGGAGATGACGCTGTTGACGCCGATGATCAGGGAGATCAGGAAGACGCCGGCGCCCAGGACGTTGCGGATCATGCTGTTTTTGTACTTGCCCATGACGCGCTGGCGGCTGGTGACATAGACCAGGGTGAAGACGATGATGGGGAGGAAGACGCCGTTGACGGCCTGGGCGGTCATGATGATGGCGATGGGGTTGAAGCCGGTGGCCGCCACGATGATGCCCGCCACCACCACGGCGATGTTGGTCCAGAAGAAGCGCTTGTCCTTCTTGCTCATCTCCCAGCCGAACAGGCCGGCCAGCACATAGGAGACGCCCAGGGGGGTGATGACTGCGGAGGACACGCCGGCGGCGATGAGGCCCAGGCCCAGGAAGGGGACGGAGAAGTCGCCCAGGGTGGGCTCCAGCTGGACCGCCATGTCGATGGCGGAGTTGACCTCCATGCCCCGCATGACGGTGCCGGCGGTGACCATGATGGAGCCGGTGATGATGCCGCCGATGATCATGGAGATGGTGGTGTCAAACCGGGCCAGGGGCAGCTCCTTGGGGTCGTGCCAGGTCTTCCGGGCGGAGGTGGCGTGGATGAACATGTTGTAGGGGACCACGGTGGTGCCGATCAGGGAGACGCAGGTGAGCATGGAGCCCTCGGGGACTGTGGGGACCACGCCGGTGAGCAGCTCGCCCAGGTCGGGCTTCACCACGATCATGGTGACCACGAAGACGATGGCCATGATGGTGACGCAGATGGACAGGAGCTTCTCCAGAGACTTCACCGCGTCGCCGATGTTGATGAGCACCAGCACACAGCAGCCCCAGATGGGGGCGATGATATTGGAGGGAATGCCGGTGATGGCGGACAGGCCGATGGCGGTGCCGGTCAGGTCGCCGCCCATATAGGCGAAGCCGCCCAGGGTGATGGCCGCGGCCACCAGGATCACCATGAACCACTTCAGGGGAGGACGGTCGGACAGGTCCTTCACCAGCTCCTCCGCCAGGCCGTTCTGGGTGACGATGCCCAGGCGGGCGGCCATCTCCTGCATGACCACCACGGCGATCACCGAGAAGACCACCGTCCACAGCAGGGCGTAGCCGTAGCCCGCGCCTGCGCTGGTGGCGCTGGTGACCGTGCCCGGACCGATGAAGGAGCCCACCACCAGGATCCCGGGGCCCATGGCCTTGATCTTGTCTTTGAGCGTATACTTGTGTTCCATATGTTTCCCCACCTTTTTCTTGATTGACCGGGGAGGCGTCTCCCGCGGCCTTGTGTACCCTCTCACTTCCTCACTCACAGGCATTTAAAACGATAATATCGTTTTAAAAACTATAATATCATTATACAGGATGGGAAAAGCGCTGTCAAGAAAAACCTGAGAAGTTGGGCTTCGGAAAGCGGCGCGGACCGGCCGGGGAGATTCTGAAAACGAATGGAAAAAGGCTGTTGTGAACGGGGGAAAAGTATTGTAGAATAGAGGCAAGCGGCCGGACCCGAACTGGGGCGGCCGGAGCGGAACAATACCCTATGGCGGCAGCGCCGGCGGGAGGAGGAACTTTCATGCGAAACCGGGAGATCCGGGTGATCCAGTCGGTCCAGCGGGCCATTGACATCATCGACTGCTTCAGCGAGCACGAGCTGAAGCTGACTCTGCCCCAGATCAGCGCCAAGACCGGGCTGAACATCAATACCACCCGGGGGCTGGTGAACACCCTGCTGGTCAACGGCTATCTGGAGCACATCGCCGAGGGGAACTGCTATATGCTGGGGCCGGTGTTTCTCCCCAAGGCGGACCTGGCGGCCATGAACGACATCGACCGCCTGCGCAGCCGGGTGCGCCCCAAGCTGGAGCTCATTGCCGACCGGTTTCAGGTGTCCGCCCGCATGCAGCGCATCAGCAACGACAATATCTTTGCCGTGGAGGTGGTCAATCCCCTGGATTCCCACTATATTTTCCTCACACGGCTGAACGCGGTGTTTACCCTGAACGCCACCGCCTCAGGGAAGCTGGTGCTCTACTACATGGACGAGACCCGGCGGGAGGCCTTCTACCGGGGCTTTGTCCCCACCAAGTATACCAAGCACACCATGACCACCCGGCAGGAGCTGGAGGAGGAGCTGGAGCGGATCGGCAGGCGGGGCTACTCCACCGAGTTTGACGAGTTCGGGGTGGGGATCAGCTGTATCGCGGTGCCCATCCTGCGGAACAACGGGGACCTGTACGGCACCGTGAGCATCGTGGCCTCCTCCTCGGTGGTCCACGAGGTACAGGACCAGGCCCTGGCCCCCATGCGGGCCCTGGCCGACTCTGTGCGGGAAGAACTGTTATAAAAAATATCTCCACCGGAGTTCCGGTGGAGATATTTTTTATAGGGGCCTGTTACTGCTTGCCGCCGAAGCGGTGCTGGGCCACGCCGTTCATAAAGTAGAGGGCCATCCAGCAGGCGGTGTGGGCGGACTGGTGGGCGCCGCAGGTCTCGGGGTAGATCTCCACAAAGTCAAAGGCGGCGGCGCCGGCCTTGCCCGCCTCGTGGAGCATCATGGCCACCTCGAAGGAGGTGGGGCCGCAGGGGTCGAAGGGGCCCTGGGGGTTGGCGGCGGCGTCCAGCACGTCGGAGCACACGGTGACGTACAGCACATCGGTGTCCTTGCTGGCGATGTCAATGGCCTTCTGGATGGAGGCCTGCCAGCCGTTGAGCTTGATCTCCCGGGCGGTGATCACTGTGGCGCCCGCCTTCTGGGCCTCGATACGCTCCTGGTGGTGGTTCCGAGGGCCGCGGATGCCGATGTGGACGATCTTGGTGGAGTCGAAGTTCTCGTCCCCGTACAGGCGGTTGAAGGGGGAGCAGCGGGAGTACAGGTCGTCGCCGAAGGAGGGCATGGTGTCCAGGTGGGCGTCAAAGTGGAGGACGCCCACGCGCTTCTTGTGGCGCTTGCACAGCTCGCTGATGAGGGGGTAGGAGATGGCGTGGTCGCCGCCGAAGGTGATGGGCACACAGCCGGCGTCCAGGATCTCGCCGATGCCCTTGCGCATGGAGGCGAAGCTGAACTCATAGCTGCCGTTCTGGATGGGCACGTCGCCGTAGTCACAGCAGGTCATGTAATCGAAGGTGTCGAAGTCATAGTCGGGCAGATAGCCCACGTACCGGGTGGATACGGAGCGGATGGTCTTGGGAGAGACGACGCAGGAGGAGAAGCCGCCGTAGGTGCAGCCGCCCTCGAAGGGGACGCCCATGACGGCAAAGTCGTATTGCTTCAGGTCCTCCGGCGTCTTGGCCACAGGCATTCCCATGAAGGAGGGGACGCCGCTGTAGATCTCGGTGGGCACCACGCCGGGCTGGTAGATGACCGGTACAGTTTTCATTGTGAACACACCCCTTTATCAAATGTAAAACGATATTATCGTATAAATAACGATAATTACACAAGTATTATGGCACGAAGGGAAATGGCTGTCAAGGGGGAGCCGCTCAAATTTCCGGCGTGGCCGGCAAGATCCGGCCCCCGAAATAGGGCGCGGGGAACAGAAAATGCCCGCCCCGACCGGACGTCAAGGCGGGCAGTGTGCCGAAAAAAACAGATCCGAACCCAAAGGCGCGGATCTGTTTCATGTGAGAAGTTGCGGCAATTTGGATATTTCAAATGTTGAATTAGCCATCTTAAATCTTGCCCACCGGCCCTTCTGGGCCGCGCCGCTTTTGCGGCGTTCGAGCGTTTTGCCGCAGGCAAAACCTCGGCGGAGGGATGGCTTTGCCATCCCGAGCATTTCAATTCCGAAGGGTGGAGGCC
>CASEKM010000184.1 GCA_949288405.1 uncultured bacterium
ATCTCCAGCCACATCCTCTCAGAGCTGTCCGCCCTGGCGGACCACTACGCCTTCATCGAGCGGGGCCGGGTGCTGGAGACCATCTCCGCCCAGCACCTGCGAGAGAAGTGCCGGGAGTGCCTGGAGCTCACCGTGGACGACCCGGCCCGGGCCGCCCAGGTGCTGGAGGAGCAGCTGGGCACCCGGGACTTTGAGGTGCTCCCCCAGAAAAAGCTGCGGCTGTACGCCTTTTTGGACCAGCCCCAGACGGTGAACCGGGTACTGCTGGAGCAGGGCGTGGGCCTCATCTCCGCCCAGCAGCGCAACAGCGACCTGGAGGACTACTTCCTCTCCCTCATCGGCGCCCACCACGACGGCTTTGCCGGAAAGGAGGGGTTCTGATGCTCCGCTCCATTCACGCCGAGTGCTATAAGGTGTTCCACCGGCTCTACTTCCAGGTGAGCGCCCTCCTGTGCGCCCTGTTCGCCGGGGGCATGGTCTTCTGCCTGTACCTGATCAAAACCGAGGCCGGGGGCGAGACCATCATCACCATGCCCTTCGCCGTGGCCGCCCTGCTGTTCGGCATGGTGATGGGCGTCTATCTGGTGATCATCGGGGTGGACATGGTCTTCTCTGACCAGTACAAGTTCAACACCCTGAAAAACGAGGTCTCCTTCGGGGTGGGCCGCAGCCGCATCTACCTGTCCCGGTGGGCGGCCGCCCTGCTGGTGATGGCCCTGCTGTACCTGATCCTGGTGGCCATCTACTCCCTGGCCAGCCTGATCCTCCTGGGCCTGCCCACGCCGGAGGAGGCCCAGGCCATGTACGGGGTGGGCGTGGGCCGCTGTGTCCTCAACTCCTTCCGCACCCTGGGCCTGTACACCCTGGCGGCCCTCCCCCTGTGGCTGGGGGGCATGTCCCTGGCCCTGGCCTGCTACTTCCTCATCAGCAACTCCACCATGGCCGCCTTCGGCTACATGGGAATCCTGGTGGCGCTGCCCGCTATTTTGGATAAGCTGGGCGCCTATGTGAACCCCTTTTTCACCCAGCTTTACCACCTGACCCTCATCTACCACATGAACGAGCTGGCCCTGGGAGACCTGGACTGGACGAAGACCGGCACCTGCTGGCTGGTGGGCCTGGGGTGGACGGTCCTCTCCACCGCTGCGGGCCTGGTCCTGTTCGGGCGGAAGGAGATCAAGTAAGGGCCGGTTTCAAACCGGCCCGCCTGAGCCGGCGCTGTGGCAGGGCTGCAATTTCTCGCGGCCGCCCAACCAATCACGCGGCGAGAGGCGGCGGGGGCAAGCCCCCGCCCTACCGCGCCGCCCCTACTAAATTTTAGAGGAGGCTACCTGTAATGGTGAAAAAGATATTCTGTGCCGCCGCGGCCCTGGCTCTGCTGGCCGCGCTGGCCCTCCGCTTCTGCCCCAGGGGGCGCGGGTCATGGGAAACCTGATCCGGGCGGAGTTCTACCGCATCCGCTGCCAGCGGTGGGGGGTGCTGGCCCTGGCGGGGGTGCTGCTGGGGGGCGTCCTGCTGCTCGCCGCCGCCTGCGCCCTGCCGCCCCAGAGGGGGGACGCGGCGCTCCTGTTCCAGACCATAGAGTACTCCGCCATCCTGGGCATGTTCTTCGCCATGCTGTGCGCCGACCTGGCCAGCGCCAGGGTGAACGGCAAGCAGGTGCTGCTGAAAAACGAGGCGGTGTTCGGCATCTCCCGCTGGCAGATGTACCTGTCCCGGCTGTGTACCGCCGTTCTGCTGGGGATCGCCCTGGTGCTGACCATGACCCTGCTGGCCCTGGTGCTGACCCTGCTCTTTCTGCCGGGGCTGGGGGAGCTGCCTGGGGTGCTGAGCCAGTACGCCCTGCTCATGTTCACCGCCCTCCCCCTGTGGATGGCCTCCGCCGGGCTGTTCCTGTGCCTGAAATTCGTGTGCCGCTCCGGGGCTATGGCGGGATTTCTTCAGGCGGCCTACTACTTCATCGGCTTTCCCATCCTGGGGGCGGTGGTCACCTCCGTTCCAAGGGGCGGAGGAGAGGGCTTCCTCAGCTCCCTGCTCTATAACCTCCACCCCATGACCCCCTTCTGGAACGGGGACATGGTGGTGGAGCACATCAGCACCGGCGTCTCCATCACCATGGACCCGGAGTCCTTCGTGGACGCGCCCCCTCCCCTGCTCCACTGCTGGGCATTGGGCGCGGTGTGGCTCATCGCCTCCTCCGCCCTGGCGGTTTGGGTCCTACAGCGGCGGGAGCTGCGGTGATGGAGCGCGGGGACTGGAAGTTTTGTATCACTGTCCGGAGCGGCGCGCCGGGTCGACGCGCCCTACAAGGGGTGGGGCCTCAGCGACGGCGGGGGCAAGCCCCCGCCCTACATGGCAGGCGGCAGCTTCCAAGGCGGGCGGCCACATGGGGCCGCCCCTACAGATACAAGCGGAGCCTCCCGGAATGGGCGGGTCTTGGACCCGCCCCTACGGGGTATCCGCAAGGTGTCCCTTCTTTCGTAGGGGCCGGACACCGGCCGGCCCATGTTCCGGGCGACCGCAAGGGCCGCCCCTACGGCGAAAATCGGACCGGGAGCGTTGGTTCGGTAAACTCAGGCGCAGTTATGGAATCGGACCGACTGCAATTTTAGGACCGGCAGGCCCCGGAGGGCCGGGAGGAACCGCACCCAAGCATTCCTAATTTTGCGCGCCGGAAATTTTGTACATCCTCACAGGTACGCGTCCCCCGTAATGGGGTCTGGGGAAAGCGGTCCTATGGGCACGAAGTGTCCATCGGCCGCGTCCCCGGTGGCGTTTTGGTTCCTTTGCCGCCATGGGCAAAGGAACTCGCCGCCCGCAGGCGGCGAAACTCCCCCGCCTACATTTCAATTTCATAGGAGGTCTCTCCCATGTTGATTCTCCTCATCCCCTCCCTAATCCTGCTGGCGGCGGTACTGTATCTGCGGTACCGCCGCGGGCGCGCTCTGCGCCGGGCGGCGGACGACCTGAAAGCAGCCCGGGCCGCGCCGGGGAGCCGCCTGCGGCTGTACGGACCGGACCGGGAGCTGGAGGAGCTTCTGGCCCAGATCAACGGCCTGCTGGAGGACAAGGAGCGGGAGACCCGCGCCCTGCGGAACCGGGAGGAGAGCCTCCGGCGGCAGATCGCCAACGTGTCCCACGATCTCCGCACCCCTCTCACCTCCATCCTGGGGTATCTCCAGCTTATGGGCCGGGAGGACGCCTCCCCAGAGGAGGTGCGCCGCTGTCTGGAGATCGTGGAGGGGCGGGCCAAGGTGCTCCAGGACCTGATCACTTCCTTCTACGACCTGTCCCGCATCGAGGGGGGCGAGTACCCCCTGGATCTCCAGGCCGTGGACCTGCGCCGGGCGCTGGAGCCCCTGCTGGCGGGCTTTTATGAGGACTTCCAGCAGGCGGGCTTTCAGGTGTCGGTGGAGCTGGCGGAAAATCTGCCCCTGGTCCAGGCGGACCCGGGGGCGGTCACCCGGATTCTCACCAACCTCATCGGCAACGCCCTGAAGCACGGGAGCAAAACCCTGGACATCCGCCTGTACCGGGAGGGGGAGACCCTGGTCACCGCCTTCTCCAACGACGCCCCGGACCTGACCCAGGAGGACCTGCCCCGGGTGTTCGAGCGGTTCTACACCGCCGACCAGATGCGCACTGGCCAGAACACCGGCCTGGGACTGGCCATCGTGAAGGCCCTGGCGGAGCGGATGGGCCACGCCGCCTTCGCCCAACTGAGGGACGGTGTGTTCACGGTGGGAGTTCGTTGGAAGGCCTCCCCTTGACGGCCGCAAGCTTTGCCTCTCCTCCCTGGTAGACCACTCCGGTCTACCAGATGTCTACCAGGTCTACCGCCGGGAACCGTTGCCGCTCAACGGTTCCCGGCTTTTTTGCGTTTCGGCGTTTTGACGGCCGGTCTA
>CASEKM010000185.1 GCA_949288405.1 uncultured bacterium
CTGTACACCGGCTTCGGCGGCGCCGGTCTGGAGGCGGGCCACATGCTCACCCACCCCGGCGGAGAGCCCTGCGGCTGCGGCAACCGGGGCTGCTGGGAGCGGTACGGCTCGGCCACCGCCCTGATCCAGCAGACCAGGGCGGCCATGGAGGCCCACCGGGACAGCGCCCTGTGGGAGGTGTGCGGCGGCGACCTGGCCAAGGTGGAGGGGCGCACCCCCTTCCAGGCGGCCCGCCAGGGAGATCAGACCGCCCTTCAGGTGCTGGAGCGCTACCAGCGGGAACTGGCCTACGGCCTGATCGGCCTGTGCAACGTGCTGTTCCCAGAGGTCATCTGCATGGGCGGCGGCGTGAGCGGCGCGGACCGGGACCTGCTGCTGGGGCCGGTGGAGGAGCTGGTCCGCCGGGGCTGCTTCGACAAGGAACACCCGCCCAAGCTGGTAAAGGCCAGCCTGGGCAACGACGCCGGCGTGGTGGGCGCCGCCATGCTGTGCCGCATGGGTGAAGGGTAGATGCAAAACGGCTCCCCCGGCCAAGGCCGGGGGAGCCGTTTTCTGTCTGCCTGGGGTCAGGCCGGGGCGCCGCCGAGGACCTGCTGCAGTTCTTCCTGGGTGAACGCGTACCACTGGGCGTCCGGCTTTTCGTCCTGCTCCAGCAGGGCCAGGTCGTACTCCTCCTTGGAGATTGCCTGACCATCCAAATAGAAGTCGTAAAATCGGAACCAGTCGCCGGTGCCGTAGAGGTACTTGTCCAGGACGAGACCGTCCTCGGTAAAGCGGATGGAGGCGAGACCGTCCTCACTGCCGCCCTCCTGGGAGTAAAAGAAAGTGCCGTCGGTCTTCAGATCCCAGAAGGTCCGCCAGCCGCTGGGGTAGCCCAGGACCTCCTCCTCCTGACAGCGGAGGACCAGGTAGCCGCCCATGTCGTTGGCGGCGTCGGTGATCTGAAGGACGGCCTCCTCCGTCCCGTCCCCGTCCAGATCCAGGACGGTGAACCAGCCCACGGCGGCATAGCTGCTGTCCGGACTGAACAGGGCCGGGACCTGGCTGATCTCCAGGGACGCGGGGGCGTTCTCGCCGTCCATATAGAGGAAGGAGTCCTGACCGAACAGGACTCCCCGATACCGGTCCAGGGCGGTGGGCTCCTGGCCCTGGGCGGAGGAGGCCTGGGGAGACGAGGCGGAGGCGGATTCGCCGGACCCGCCGCAGGCGGCGAGCCCGCACAGGGCGAGGGCGGTCAGAAGGGGGACGAAATGCTTGATCTGCATGGGGATACTCCTTTGGTTTCAAAAAAATCAGGGTTTTCCCCATCATAGCACAGAGGGGCGGGGGATTCCATCTCGATTTGGTTACAGATGGAGGCGGGCCGTTCCGGGGCCGGGCCGGGCAAAATTTTGCGGGGAGCTATTCTATTTGCCGGGAAGGTTTGCTATAATAAAAAGGCTAGCATATTCTGGGGCGGTGCGCCCCTTCTGAGTTTTGGAGGTCCTATGGATCGGTTTGAACAACTGGCGGCCGCCCTTCGGGCGGGCTGCCCGGATCTGGAGCTGAGAGAACAGGAGCCCATGTCCCGCCACACCACCTTCCGCATCGGGGGCCCCGTCCGGCTGATGGCGCTGCCAAAGACGGAGAAGGAGGCCCAGGCGGTGCTGAAAACAGCCTGGGAACTGGAGTGCCCGCCGTTTTTCCTGGGCAACGGCTCCAACCTGCTGGTGGCGGACGCGGGATATGAGGGATTTGTCCTCAAGCTGGCCAGGGGGATGGATCAGGTCCGGGAGGTAAACCGCCGCCTGGTGGCGGGGAGCGCGATGCTCCTCTCCCAGCTGGCGTGGGCCGCCCTGGGCCGGGGCCTAGCCGGGCTGGAGTTCGCCCACGGCATCCCCGGCAGCCTGGGCGGCGCGGTCACCATGAACGCGGGGGCTTACGGCGGCGAGATGGCCCAGGTGGTGACGGCCGTCACCTGCCTCACCCGGACGGGAGAGCTGGAGACCGTCCCCGCGGACCGGTGCGCATTTTCCTACCGGCACAGCGCCTTCTCCGACGGGAGCCGGCTGATTTTGAGGGTGGAATTTTCTCTGCCCCAGGGGGACCCGGAGGAGATCCGGGCCAAGATAGAGGATCTGGCCCGGCGGCGGAAGGAGAAGCAGCCCCTGGAGTGGCCCAGCGCAGGCTCCATGTTCAAGCGTCCCCCCGGACACTTCGCCGCCGCCCTCATCGACCAGTGCGGCCTCAAGGGCCTCACCGTGGGCGGGGCCCAGGTGTCCGAGAAGCACGCGGGCTTTGTGGTCAACCGGGGCGGGGCCACCTGCGCCGACGTGCTCGCCCTGGTGGACCAGGTGAGGGAGCGGGTGCTCCGGCAGACCGGCGTGGAGCTGGAGATGGAAGTGCGGGTGCTGGGATAGCGCAGAATGGACGGATACACAAGGGAGGAGCTGAACGAGGCCCTGACCGCCATTGAGTCGATCATTCACAAGTGCGAGGCGGCCCAGAGAAAGTTCCCTCAGGGCACCTCCTACCACACCCTGCTGAAGCGGCGGCTGAAGGCCATGTACCTGTCCCGGGCGCTGCTCCTCCGGGAGCTGGCCGGGGAGGGCGGCAGAGAGAAATAGAGGTGTACAGCGATGGAATTTGTCATCATCTCCGGCCTGTCCGGGGCGGGAAAGAGCAAGGCGGCCTCCATCATGGAGGACATGGGATTTTTCTGTGTGGACAATCTGCCCGCCCCCCTGATTCCCAAGTTCGCCGAGCTGGGCATGGGGGGCAACGGGGAGTACGACCGGGTGGTACTGGTCACCGACATCCGGGGGGGCACCCGCTTTGACGGGCTGTTTCAGGCCCTGGACGGCCTGCGGGCCATGCAGTGCGAGTACCGCATCGTCTTTATGGACGCCTCGGATCAGGTGATCATCCGCCGGTACAAGGAGACCCGCCGCAGCCACCCCCTGGCGGAGGAGTGCAGCTCCCTGGAGGAGGCCATCGCCCTGGAGCGGGAGATGCTCGCCCCCCTGAAGGAGAAGGCGGACTGGGTCATCGACACCAGCGGCCTGTCCACCCGGGCGCTGAAGGGGGCGCTGCTGCGCATGTTCTCCAAAAATTCGGCGGAGCGGTCCATGGAGGTGCGGGTAATGTCCTTCGGCTTCAAGCACGGCATCCCCGCCGAGGCCGATCTGGTGTTTGACGTGCGCTTTTTGCCCAACCCCTACTATGTGGCGGAGCTGCGGCCCCTCACCGGCCTGGACCCGGGGGTGCGGGACTACGCCCTGTCCTCCCGCCAGAGCCAGGAGTTTTTGGAGAAGCTGAAGGAGTTCGTATGCTATCTGCTGCCCCGGTATGTGGAGGAGGGGAAGACCTCCCTGACCGTGGCGGTGGGCTGCACCGGCGGCCACCACCGCTCGGTGGCGGTGGCCCACGCCCTGGCGGACACCATCCGGGGGCTGAATTACCCGGTGAACGAGAGCCACCGGGACATGGGGCGGACCTGACGGTCCGCCGGACGGCGAACAGAGAGGAGGCGTGCCATGCTGGAGCCGGTACCCAATACCCAGCAGTGGGAGCGGGGCCCGAAGATCACCGCCATCGGCGGGGGGACCGGGCTGTCCACCATGCTCCGGGGGCTGAAAAAATACACCAGGAACCTGACCGCCGTGGTGACGGTGGCCGACGACGGAGGGGGCTCCGGCGTGCTCCGCCGGGACATGGGGATGCCCCCGCCCGGGGACATCCGCCACTGCATGGAGGCTCTGGCCAATGTGGAGCCCATCATGCAGCGGCTGCTCACCTACCGCTTTACCGAGGGGGCGCTGGCGGGGCAGTCCTTCGGCAATCTGATCCTGGCCGCCCTCAACGGGGTCACCGGCTCCTTTGAGGAGGCGGTGTCCCAGATGAGCCAGGTGCTGGCCATCACCGGCCAAGATCTGCCAGGTGAAAAAAAAGCAGGACTGCCGCATCCACCACGTGGAGCTGAGCCCCGCCAAGCCCCGGGCCCTGCCCGCCGCCCTGGAGGCCATCCGGGAGGCGGACCTGCTGCTGCTGGGGCCGGGGAGCCTGTACACCAGCGTCATCCCCAACCTGCTGGTGGAGGGGGTGCCCGAGGCCATCCGGGAGTCGGACGCCCTGAAGATCTATGTGTGCAATATCATGACCCAGGACGGAGAGACGGAGGGCTACACCGCCGCCGACCATGTGGAGGCCCTGATGGCCCACGGGGCCCGGGTGGACCTGTGCCTGGCCAACTCCGCCCCGGTGGGGGCCGGACTGCTGGAGCGCTACCGGGCGGAAGACGCCGCCCCCCTGGTGGTGGACCGGGAGCGGATCGCCGCCCTGGGCCTGGAGCTGGCGGAGCGGCCCCTGGCCTCTGAGGGGGGCGACTTTGCCCGCCACGACCCGGATCAGCTGGCCTCGGCGGTGCTGGAGCTCTACCGCCGGCGGGCCGTGCGCATTTTCAGAGGAAAGAACCGCTATATCATTGAGGAGTGAGGGCATGACCTTTGGAGGAGAGGTAAAAAACGAGCTGTGCCGCCAGGAGGTGCACCGAAAATGCTGCGCCCAGGCGGAGGCCTACGGGGTGCTGCTCTACTGCAATACCTTCAGCGGGACGGAGATCCGCATCGTCACCGAGCACGACGCCTTTGCCCAGCGGCTGCCCGCCCTGTTCAAAAAGGCCTTCCGGCTGACTTTTGACCGCCTGCCCGAGGGGGAGGGGAAGCACGTCTTCTCCATCCAGGCGCCGGAGAAGCTGGAGGCGATCTACCAGACCTATGGGGCGGACCGCTCGGCCCTGGCGCTGCACATCAACTTTGCCGTGCTGGAGGAGGCCTGCTGCCGGGCCTCCTTCCTCCGGGGGGCCTTCCTGTCCGGGGGATCGGTGACCGACCCCCGGAAGGGCTACCACCTGGAGCTGGCCACCTCCCACCACAGCGTCAGCCGGGAGATGCTGGCCCTGATGCGGGAGGAGGGCTTTTCCCCCAAGGACGCCCAGCGGAAGGGCAACTCGGTGATCTACTTCAAGCAGAGCGAGTCCATTGAGAACTTTCTCACCGCCGTGGGGGCCCCCCTGTCCGCCATGGAGGTGATGAACGCCAAGCTGGAGAAGGATTTACGAGGGAGCGTGAACCGGCGGGTGAACTGCGACGCCGCCAATCTGGACAAGGTGGTGGAGGCTGCCCAGGTCCAGCTGGAGGCCATCCGCGCCCTGGAGCGGGAGGGGCTGCTGGACACGCTGCCGGACAAGCTCCAGGAGGCCGCCCGCCTGCGGGTGGACCACCCGGAGGACACCCTGTCCCAGCTGGCGGAGCGCTGCGACCCGCCGGTGACAAAGTCTGCACTCAATCACCGCTTGCGCAAGCTGGTGGAATTGGGCCAGGGCCACGGAGCAGGAAAGGCGGGGCGCGTATGAATTCGCAGCGAAGCGGAGAATTCCCGCAAGGCGAATTCATTTCGCCCGAGGATTTCAAAGAATGGGCCCCCGCAAAATCTTTGATTTTGTGGGCTGACCCGCCGGTGGCCAAATCCGCACTGAATCACCGTCTGGGCAAGCTGGTGGAATTGGGACAGCGGGAGAAAAAGGCGTAAAGATAATATGCTTCACATCATCTGTTACTTAGCCGCTGCTGCGCTGAATCTGGTGTGGCTGGCGCTGGGGGACGGCCTCCACCTGACCCATCAGCTGGCCGTCCCGGTGCTGACGGTGCTCATTGCCGGGACAGGGGTGCTGCTGCGCCTGCGGACCCTGCCCCGGACGGCCTGGCGGCGGTATTTGCGGGGGGCGGCGTGGGTGCTGTTTCTCTATTACCTGGCCCTGCTGGCCGTTCTGCTGTTTCTGGGCGGGCTGTTCCACATGGACCGGGCCTGGGGCGGCAGTGTGAACCTGGAGCCCTTTCACACCATCCGCAACTATATCCGCTATTATAAAAACACCGGCAGCTATGTGAGCGTGATCAATCTGCTGGGCAACGTGCTGATCATGGTCCCCCTGGGGGTGCTGCTGCCCATCCTGTTCCGGGGGATGCGGCACTTCTGGACCTTCCTGCCCCTGGCCGCCCTGGTGTCCGTGGGGGTGGAGTACCTCCAGTGGCGCACCGCCACCGGGGCCGCCGACGTGGACGACTCCATCCTGAATTTCATCGGGGCGTGTTTGGGGTACTTCTCTGTGCGGGTGTGCCAGATGGGGTATGCCGCCTGGGAGAACAAGAAGAAGCGGTAAAGAGGAGTTCCGCCGCCGGGGGAATTCGCCGCGGAAGTCAAGAAAAGGAGGACCGCCATGTCCTTTGTCCACCTACATTTACATACGGAATTTTCCCTTCTGGACGGCGCATGCCGGATCAATAAGCTGGTCAAGCGGGTGAAGGAGCTGGGCCAGGAGGCGGTGGCCATCACCGACCACGGCGTCATGTA
>CASEKM010000186.1 GCA_949288405.1 uncultured bacterium
CTCGCCGTTCATATCGGTGTTGGCGGAGCAGTGCATGGAGGCCATGCCCTTCAGGGGCAGGTAGTAGTTCATCATGGAGAACATGCCCTTCTTCATCTCACCGCCGTACCAGGTGTTCAGGATGACCTGCTCACGGGAGGTGAGGTTGAAGATGGCGGCGGTCTCGGAGTTCAGGCCCAGCTCCTTATAGTTCTCCACCTTGGCCTTGGCGGCGTTGTAGGAGATGAAGTCGGGCTCGAAGTTTTCCAGCTCCTCCTCGGTGGGCTGAATGAACATGTTCTTCACGAAGTGGGCCTGCCATGCCACCTCCATGATAAAGCGGATGGCCATACGGGAGTCGTGGTTGGCGCCGCAGAACACGTCCATGACGAACAGCCGCTTGTTGGACAGCTCCTCCTGGGCCAGCTTCTTGCAGGCGTCCCAGGCCTCCTGAGAGGCGGGCTTGTTGTCGTTCTTGAACTCGTCAGAGGTCCACCACACGGTGTCCTTGGAGGTGTCATCCATCACGATGAACTTGTCCTTGGGGGAACGGCCGGTGTAGATGCCGGTCATCACATTGACGGCGCCCAGGTCGGTGAGCTGACCCTTGTCATAGCCCTCCAGGGTGGGTTTGGTCTCCTCCTCAAACAGGAACTCATAAGAGGGGTTGCGGATGATCTCGGTGGTGCCGGTGATCCCATATTTGCTCAGATCAATGGTTGCCATGTTCTATCAGACCTCTTTCTTGAATGATGCTCTTCCGCCGTGAGCAGCAGCCCCGCGGAGGCGGATATTCGAAGCAAAAATTCGAATTCTTTAATAATAATACACAATGAGGAAGATAAAGTCAATCATCTTGGCAATTGCAATTTAGTTATAGGTATTATTGCTTTTTTACCATCTTGACGCCGCGAAATGGGCTTATTTTTCTGAAAAACAGCTTAATTCTGACGCAGAGCCTTGGAGAGCGCAGCAAAGTCGGAGATAGAGAGCCGCTCGCCCCGAATATTTTCCGGCAAACCGCAGGAGAGGACCCGGCTGACGAGCTCTTCTTTGCTGAGCTGGGTTCCTAAAGCGGCGCTTAAACTGTTGACAAGAGTTTTTCTGCGCTGGGCAAAGGCCGCGCGGACCACCCGGAAGAAGTGGGCCTCGTCGTCCACCTCCGGGGGAGGCGGGCAGGGGACCATCCGCAGAACGGAGGAGGTCACCTTGGGGGCGGGGAGGAAACACTCCGGCGGAACATCGAAAAGAAGCTCTGGACGGGTGTAATATTGGCAGAAAACCGAAAAAGCGCCGTAATCTGCGGTGCCGGGGGCGGCGCAGATCCGCCGGGCCACCTCCCGCTGGATCATCACCGTGATGGAGGCGAAGCACCCCGCCTCGATCAGAGCGGTGATGGCCGGAGTGGTGATGTTGTAGGGCAGGTTGGCGCAAGCCAGCGGGGTGAGCCCTGCAAATCGCTCCCGCACCAGACCGGGAATATCCGTCTTCAAAATGTCCCCGGGGCGCACCTGGGCATTGGGGCAGCCGGCCAGCGTCTCCGCCAAAATAGGCAGCAGGGACCGGTCCAGCTCCACGGATACCACCCGGTCCGCCCGGCGGGCGAGCTCCCGGGTGAGGGGGCCGATGCCCGGCCCCACCTCCAGCACCCCGGTGCCCGGCCCGGCCCCGGAGGCCTCCGCGATGTCCCGGGGCACCCAGCTTTCGATGAGAAAGTTCTGCCCCATGCTCTTGGAGAAGCGGAAGCCGTGCCGGGCCAGCAGGGCTTTGATGTCTTGAATGTTGCAAAGGTCCATGTGTCGTCCTCATTTCCGGCGGGCCCCCGCCCCTGAACTGCCCCGCCCTGGGGGAGAGGGGAGAGGGGGAGACCCGAAGTGATCCTGTCCCTCCATGATAGAAGAAAAAACCGGGAGAGTCAATGGATTCTTGTCTTTGAAAGGGCGGTATGGTATAATTTTTTTGAAAATATGGAGCGGCTCCGCCTGGAGCGGACCGGAGCTCCGAGAGACCGGCGGGCGGGCTCCCGCCCGCTTCCCCAAGTCATCCGTGGCCCGAAAAGGAGGCGGCTTGTATGGATCGAATCTTCCGAAGGTGCTTGCTTCTGCTGTTTCTCCTCCCGCTGTTTTGTCTGCCGGCCCGGGCGGATATGGGCCCCAAGCCCTCGGTGACGGTGACCCTGGAGGGCTTGGACGGCCGGACGTGCTGGGGGACCCTCCTGTCACAGAAGAGATCCACCGGGCCCTACTCCGCCATAGACCAGGAGAGCGGGCGGGACTGGGCCAGTGAGGACCAGGAGGACGCCGGGCAGGCGTTTTTGAGCCTGGACAGGGAGGTCACAGAGGGGTTCTATGTGATGAGCTACGTCCAGGACTGCTCTGACGGGACCTTCTCCTGGGGATATTACCCGCCCGGCACCTTCAAGCTGGCCCTGTGGTTTCCAGAGGAGGACGCCTTTTTGGTGGGGCCGGTGAGGGAGCGGTACGCCTTTGACAGCTACTTCACCCTGGACCTGTCCCAGACGGAACTGGTGTCCGGCGGAGTGGTCCAGGCGGAGGACCTGCCCCGGGACTACCCCTATGGCCGGGAGATGCTGTCTCTCATTGGCCGGGCCCTCCTCACCGTTGCACTGGAGCTGGCGGTGGCCTGGCTGTTCAAATTCCGCTCTGGGGACATGCTGTTTTGGATCATCGTGGTCAATCTGGTCACCCAGGGCCTGCTGAACCTGGGCCTGAATGTATTTACCTACTTCTGCGGCGCTCTGACGGGGGTGACGGCGCTCTTCACCCTGCCGGTCTACGTCTTCCTGGAGCTGATGGTGACCCTGGCGGAGCTGGCAGTCTACCGCCGGGTGCTGGCATTTCAGGAAATGCCCAGGGGCAGGATCACCGCCTACGCCTGGACCGCCAACGCCTGCTCCTGCGCTGTGGGCGTGCTCCTCTCCTTCCAGCTGCCGGGGCTGTTCTGACCAGCTAGAAGGCGGGCGGGAGCGAAAAGTTTTCCTTGCAAAATACGCTCCCGTCCGCTATAATATAAAAGCTATCCTGTAAACTAGCACCTGCCGGTGTGATGGAATTGGTAGACGTAGTGGACTCAAAATCCACCGCTGGCGACAGCGTACCGGTTCGAGTCCGGTCACCGGCACCAAAAAGAAAGACACGACGTAAGTCGTGTCTTTCTTTTTGGGTTCCGGCCGCTGAAGGCGGCCTCCACCCTTTGATTTCAACTGCTCGGGGCAAGTGAATTGCCCCTGCGCCAAGGTTTTGGGCCAGAGGCCCAAAACGCTTGTACGGCGCAAAAGCGCCGCCGGCCAGAAGGCCGGTAGAGGTGATCCTTTCGAAATGTTGTCGTAAATCGGGAATATCGATTTTAACCGCCCCTGCCAAAAGCAGCAGCTCCGAACCTATCGCTGATTGGCGAGGGGTTCGGATCTGCTGTTTTTTTGGCCGCTGGCCGCACCCCAAAACAGGCGGCATGCCGTCAAGCACCGGTCTCCGCTTTTTCACAGCGCACCGTCAGGCGGGTCTGTCCGCCCAGGGTGCAGGTGAACAGGGAGAGATCCCATTTCTCGGAAAGCATATCCTCAATGGCGGTGGGCTTCAAAACCTGGATCTCGGCCACGTTATAGGCGAACACGTTCCCGTCCACGTCGGTAAAGGTCACCCGGTCCCCCGGAGCGATCCGCCCCAGCGGCCCGAAATGTCTACGGTAGTTGTGGCCTGAAATGACGAATCCGCTCCGATAGGCCGTTCCCGCATACCGGCAGGGGGTGATTTTCAGCTTGGCGTCGCTCCACTCGCTCATGATCGGGAGGGAGATGTTCAGGCGCGGGATGTCCAGCGTGCCGATGTAGGCGTTGCCGTCGATCTCCACGGTGGGCATCTCCATATCGGGGTTGAGGAGATAGTCGGGGATCTCC
>CASEKM010000187.1 GCA_949288405.1 uncultured bacterium
ATCCGAGTTTCCACAACAACATCTGTCTTTACATAATATATATCATGTTCGTTTGCCCAAACAATATAGGCAACAGCCAAAATCAACGCCAACAGGCCCGCGGCAATGCCCAGCCACATCTTCCGGCGGCTGCGGCGCACATATCCGGCGGTCTCCCGCTGGGGCAGGGCGTCCTGCAGCTCCCGGGCCACCGCCTCCGGCCGGCCCAGGCGCTCCACCAGCTTCCGCCGGTCCCAGTCTGTCAGGCCGGGGTTGGTCTCCTCCAGCTCCCGGCGCCAGCCGTCCATCAGCCGGACCCGGTCCGCGGGCGGGGCGCACACCAGCCGGGCTATCTCGTCCAGATACGCCTCATACGCCCGCGCCATTGCCACGCCCCCTTTTTTCTCTCTCCATCAGCTTCAGAAAGGCCATGTGCAGCTCGCCATACTCCCCCAGGCACCGGTCCAGGTATTTCCGCCCCGCCGGGGTGATGGCGTAGTAGCTCCGGGCCCGGTTGTTGACCACCTCGGTCCGCTCCACCCGCACATAGCCCTGCTCCTCCAGCCGGTAGAGGATGGGGTAGAGCACGGCGATGGTGAACCGCCCGCCGCTGCGCTGGCGCATGGCCTGGGAGATCTCGTACCCGTACATCACCTGGTCCCGCAACAGGCACAACACCACCAGCGGGCTGGTGGCCCGCTTGTAGTAGGATTCAAAATCATGACCGGCTTCTCCCATGGAGCCTCCCACCCTGCACATGCTATAGCTGAAGTGTACCACATTCATTCAGCAGAATCAATATATTTCCTTGACATCCATCGCTTTTTTCTCTATACTTGGTTTATCCCAAAGATTTCCCGTGGCATATGGTGATTCCCAGCGGCATTTCCCCATTTCACTGATCGGGAGGTATTCCTATGAGCCGTATCATCAGTCGTCTGGGCCTGAACGGCAGCGTGTGGGCCTACGCCGTGGAACTGCTCCCCCTGTTGGCGGTGACGGCGGCGGTATACCTGATCGTGTCCATCCTCCGCAACAGGCTCCGGGGCGTCCGGGTGCGGCCCCTGCGGAAGCTGGCCACCCTGGCCTTCGTGTGCTACTGCGCCGGGGTGGCGGGGCTGGTGCTTGTGCCGCTGAACTTCTGGTATTCCATGGAGGCCTGGATTCTGGGCGGTGTCTGGCCCCCCTCCTGGGTCAGGATTCTGGGCACGGGCGCTTTCAACTTCGTCCCCACCTTTGTCAAGGTGCTCACCGGCCAGGTCACCACGGGCGCCTGGGTGCGGGCCATGGGCATGCTGAACATCCTGCTGTTCGTCCCCATGGGCCTGCTGCCCCCGCTGCTGTGGAAGCGCCTGGCCTCCTGGCGGGGGCTGGCGCTGGGGGTGGGAGTGAGCCTGGCCATTGAGCTGCTCCAGCCCCTCATCGGCCGCGACTTTGACGTGGACGACCTGATGGCCAACGCCATCGGCACCGCCGTGGGATTGTGCGTGTGCCTGCTGCTGGGCCGTGTGCTCCCCGGCTTCGTGGCCCTGTTCCGGAAGCAGCCCCAGCCGGACAGCGCCCCCTGAGCCCCCCCTTTTTCTCCCCTTCCAGCGTTCCAGCCGGAGCCGTCCCCACCGGGCGGCTCCGGCTTTCCTGCGTCCGGCGGGGATTTTTCCTCGTTTGTTCCGGCCCAAACTATGGTATGATGGGTGCGGTAATGAAACCCACATCTCGTGCCGGGGCGCAGCCTCCCCGGCAGACAGGAGCGAACATATGGAACACAACAGACAACGCCGCCCCGCCCCCTCCCAGGGGGAGGAGGCCGCGGCCGACGGGCTCATCGAGGGGCGCAACGCCGTCACCGAGGCCCTGCGCTCCGGCGCGGCCATCGACAAGGTCTACATCGCCAAGGGGGACACGGACAACACCCTGGGCTACATCGCCGCCGCCGCCCGGGAGCGGGGGGTGGTGGTGGTGGACTGCGACCGGCGCAAGCTGGACGCCATGAGCCGCACCCACAGCCATCAGGGGGTCATCGCCGTGGCCGCCGTGCGGGAATACGCCAGCGTGGACGACATTCTCTCCGCCGCCCGGGACAAGGGGGAGGCCCCCCTCATCGTGGTGTGCGACGAGCTCAGCGACCCCCACAACCTGGGGGCGGTGATCCGCACCGCCGAGTGCGCCGGGGCCCACGGGGTGATCATCCCCAAGCGGCGCTCCGCCGGGCTCACCGCCGTGGTGGCCAAGACCAGCGCCGGGGCGGTGAGCTATCTGCCCGTGGCCCGGGTGCCCAACCTCACCGCCTGCCTGAAGGAGCTGAAGGAGGAGGGGGTCTGGGTGTACGGCACCGCCGCCGACGGCGCCACCCCCCTCTACCAGGCCGACCTGAAGGGCCCCGCCGCCATCGTCATCGGCAGCGAGGGGGACGGCATGAGCCGCCTGGTGCGGGAGCAGTGCGATTTTCTGGTGTCCATCCCCATGCGGGGCCGGCTCAACTCCCTGAACGCCTCCGCCGCCGCGGCCATCGTGCTGTACGAGGCGGTGCGGCAGCGGGGATGAGCCGCGCCGCCAGTGAGACAAGGAGGATTCCATGAACCTCACCGTCAGCCTGCTGCCCTTTGAGGCCACCGTGGCGTGCATGGCCCAGTTCCAGTCTGAGGCGTCCAGCGCGTTCTTTCAGGAGTCGCTGTACTATTTTTACCCCCAGTTTGACCGGGAGCGGATGGCCCGGCTGGACCCGCCCGGGCGGACCGCCTACCTGCGGGACACCCTGTCCCAGGTCCACCGGGAACTGCTGCCTCAGCTCCGGGACAAGGCGGAGGCCTATCAGCGCCAGTGGGATCAGCACCGGGCGGTGATCCAGACCGCCTTTGAGGATCTCTTCGCCCGGAAGCTGGACGGGGTGCTGGACGACATGTCCGCCCGGGTCTCCCTGAACCCCATCTGCCCCCGCTACCTGGCCGACCACAGTTTCGACCTGTTTTACCTGAACAGCCCGCCCGGGGCGCTGGGCCTGTCCCTCCACGAGATCGTCCATTTTCTGTGGTTCCAGCTCTGGCAGGAGCACTTCCATGACGATCCCCGGGAATACGAAAGCCCCCACCTGAAGTGGGTGCTGAGCGAGATGGTGGTGGACCTGTTCCTGTCCGACCCCAGGCTGCGCCCCCTCAATCCCTATCTGGCCGACGGGACGGGAACCATTTATGAGTACTTCCACACCATGACCATCGGCGGCCGCCCCGCCCTGGAGCGCATGGCCGGGCTCTACCGGCCGGGGGACCCCGTCCGCCTCATGGAGCAGGGCTACGCCCTGTGTCTGGAGCACGAGGCGGAACTGCGCCGGGCCATGGGGTGACCTGCCCAATCTGACGCAAAAGGAGCATACCCATGTCAGATCACAAAGACAACGACAAACAGTATACCGTAGACGAAATTTTGGCCGAGTTCGGCAGCGGGAAATATTCCGCCAAGCCCTCCAAGGTGGTCCCCTTTCCGGAGAGGAAAGAACAGCCTGCCCAGCAGGAGGCCGTCCCCGTCCTCCCCGAGGACAGGCCGGAGGCCCCCCCTGCCCGGCAGAAGGCGGCGCCGGCCGCCCCTGCCCATGGAAAACGGGAGGCCCCCGCGCAGCCGGCCTCCCCTCCCCCGGCTCCGGAGCGGGGCAAGCGGGAGGCCCCCGCAAAGAAAGCGCCCCCCTCCGGGCCGGTGGCGGAGATCGTCCCGGACAGTCTGGGCCGGCACATCGCCGCCCGGCTGTCCACCCTGATGCGCCGGGCGGACCACTACGCCGACCACATGTACGACCAGGCGGAGCCCGATGAGGAGACCGTCAAGGCCGAGCGGTACATCCCCGGCGTGGACCGGGAGGAGACGCCGGACAAGCCCGCCGCCCCCCGTCTGGCCCGCCGCCCGGTGCGGCT
>CASEKM010000188.1 GCA_949288405.1 uncultured bacterium
CCCTGCTGGAGCGGGGGGAGCTGGACGGCTCCTGCGGGGAGCTGTGCCTCCCCTTCGACCGGCTGTGCCGCCGTCTGGAGGATTTTCCTTTCGCCTATCTGGACTCCTTCTCCCTGTCCTCCTACCCGGTGAACCCCAAGTGTCTCCTGTCCGTCATGGCCAAGCAGCTGCCCTCCTTCGGGGCCAGCCTGGAGACGGCGGTGCAGGACCTCTCCCACTACCAGAGCGCGGGCTTTGCCGTGCTGGTGCTGGTGTCCAGCGAGCAGCGCTGCCTGAACCTCCAGACCCTCCTGCGGGAGCAGAAGGTGAAGTCCGCCGTGGACTTCGCCCTGAAGGCTCTGCCCAAGCCGGGGCAGATCATCCTCACGGTGGGCGGCCTGTCCGGCGGGCTGGAGTACCCGGATTTGAAGCTGGCCGTCATCACCGAGGGCCAGGAGGGGGGCGCAAGGAAACCCTCCCGCTCCCGGGCCGCCGCCAAGAAGGGCCCCACCAACCGGCAGAAATTAAAGTCCTACGCCGACCTGTCCCCCGGGGACCTGGTGGTCCATGAGCACCACGGGGTGGGCCGGTATGTGGGCATGGTGAAGATGCCCGCCGACGGCATTGAGAAGGACTATGTGAAGATCGCCTACGCGGGAAGCGACGTGCTGTATGTGCCCGCCACCCAGCTGGACCTGATCTCCAAGTATATCGGCGGGGGCGAGGACGCCCAGGAGACAAGAAAGCTGTCCAAGCTGGGGGGCACCGACTGGGAACGGGCCAAGAAGAAGGCCAAGAAGGCGGTGGAGGACCTGGCCAAGGGCCTCATCCAGCTCTACGCCCAGCGGCAGCGGCAGCCCGGCTTCGCCTTCTCCCCCGACTCCCCCTGGCAGCGGGAGTTCGAGGAGCAGTTTGAGTACACCGAGACGGAGGACCAGCTCCGGTGCGTGGACGAGATCAAGCGGGACATGGAGCGCCCCGTCCCCATGGACCGGCTGCTGTGCGGGGACGTGGGCTACGGCAAGACGGAGGTGGCCTTCCGGGCCATGATGAAATGCGTCCTGGACGGCAAGCAGGCCGCCGTGCTGGTGCCCACCACCGTCCTGGCCCGGCAGCACTACCTCACCGCCCTGCGGCGGTTTGCCAAGTACCCGGTGTCCATCGACGTGGTCTCCCGCTTCCGCACCCCCGCCCAGATGAAGGAGACCTTGCGCAAGGTGGAGAACGGCTCGGTGGACATCCTCATCGGCACCCACCGGCTGTTCAACAAGGACGTGAAGTTCAAGGATTGGGGCCTGCTGGTGGTGGACGAGGAGCAGCGCTTCGGGGTGAAGCACAAGGAGAAGCTGAAGACGAGGAGCAGCGCTTCGGGGTGAAGCACAAGGAGAAGCTGAAGGAGCGCTTTGCCCAGGTGGATGTGCTCACCCTGTCCGCCACCCCCATCCCCCGCACCCTGAACATGGCCATGTCGGGCATCCGGGACATGTCCACCCTGGAGGAGCCCCCGGCGGACCGCCTGCCCGTGCAGACCTATGTGCTGGAGCACAACTGGCCCGTCCTGGCCGACGCCATGCGCCGGGAGCTGGAGCGGGGGGGCCAGGTGTTCTACCTCCACAACCGGGTGGAGACCATCGACCGCACCGCCGCCCGCATCCAGCAGATGCTGGGGGAGGACGCTGCCGTGGGGGTGGCCCACGGGAAGATGACCCAGGAGGCCATCGACGACGTGATGAGCCGCATGACCGACGGGGAGATCAACATTCTGGTGTGCACCACCATCATCGAGACGGGCATCGACCTGCCCAACGCCAACACCCTCATCATCGAGGACGCGGACCACCTGGGGCTGGCCCAGCTCCACCAGCTCCGGGGCCGGGTGGGCCGGTCCACCCGCCGGGCCTTCGCCTACCTCACCTACCGCCGGGGCAAGGTGCTCACCGAGGTGGCCGCCAAGCGCCTCAGTGCCATCCGGGAGTTTGCCGAGTTCGGCTCCGGCTTTAAGATCGCCATGCGGGACCTGGAGATCCGGGGGGCGGGCAACGTGCTGGGACCGGAGCAGAGCGGCTTTATGCTGTCGGTGGGCTATGACATGTACCTGAAGCTGCTGGAGGAGGCGGTCCTGACGGAGCAGGGCCAGCCGGTGCCCGCCCGCACCGAGTGCGCCGCCGACCTGTCCATCGCCGCCTCCATCCCCGACCGGTATGTGCCCGCCCCGGAGCAGCGCATGGACCTGTACCGGCGCATCGCCGCCATCCGCAGCGAGGAGGACGCCGACGACCTGGTGGATGAACTCATCGACCGGTACGGCGAGCCCCCCCGCACGGTGAACAACCTGATCTCGGTGGCCCTTCTCCGGGCCGCCGCCGCCCAGGCGGACATCACCGACATCTCTCAGAAGAGCGGCCAGCTGGTGTTCACCCTGTCCCAGTTTGACCTGGAGCGCTTCTCCCGGCTGTGCGGGGCGGAGAAGTACAAAAACCGCCTGCTCCTCACCCCCGGGGACACCCCCCGGTTCACGCTGCGCCTGAAAAAGGAGGAGAACCCCCTCCGGGCGGCCAGCGGGCTGGTGGCGGACTACAGCCGGGCAGAAGGGGCTTTGCCCCCGGATAAACCCGCCGCACCTGGCGCTTAGTTCCGGGAAAGTGCACGAAAGCGCAACTTCTGTACAAAAAATTTCATTGCTTTTTCCCCTGCCATTGGGTATAATCAAAACGAGAGCGGACAAGGGCGTCCTTGTGGCGCCAAACTACATCATTTTGGAGGTACACAGAATGAAAGAAGTCTATGTAGTCAATTGCTGCCGTACTGCCGTCGGTTCCTTTGGCGGCAGCCTGAAGGACACCCCCGCCGCTGAGATGGGCGCCGTGGTCATCAAGGAGGCCCTGAACCGCGCGGGCGTGAAGCCCGAGCAGGTGGATGAAGTCATGTTCGGCTGCATCCTCACCGCCGGCCTGGGCCAGAACGTGGCCCGCCAGTGCGCCCTGAAGGCCGGCATCCCCATCAGCGTCCCCGCCTACACCGTGGGCATGGTGTGCGGCTCCGGCATGAAGTCCGTCATCGAGGGCGCCCGTTCCATCCTGGCCGGCGACGCCGAGATCATCGTGGCCGGCGGCACCGAGAACATGTCCGCCGCCCCCTACGCCCTGCCCGCCGCCCGCTGGGGCGCCCGCATGGGTGACGGCAAGATGGTGGACACCATGATCAAGGACGGCCTGTGGGACGCCTACAACAACTACCACATGGGCACCACCGCCGAGAACATCTGCGACGTGTGGGGCATCACCCGCCAGGAGCTGGACGAGTTCGCCGCCTCCTCCCAGCAGAAGGCCTGCGCCGCCCGCAACTCCGGCCGCTTCGACGACGAGATCGTCCCCATCATGGTCAAGCAGAAGAAGCAGATGGTGGAGTTCAATCGGGACGAGTTCCCCCGCGAGGGCGTGACCGCCGAGAACATCTCCAAGCTGCGCGGCGCCTTCCCCGTGGGCCCCGAGGGCGTGGAGGACAGCATTGAGCACTCCTTCCAGCCCACCCAGGTCCACGAGGCCGACACCCGCAAGCACGAGCAGCGGGTCACCGCCGCCAACGCCTCCGGCATCAACGACGGCGCCGCCGCCATCATCCTGGCCTCCGGCGAGGCCGTAGAGAAGTACGGCCTGAAGCCCATGGCCAAGCTGATCAGCTACGGCCAGGGCGGCGTGGATCCCAAGATCATGGGCGTGGGCCCCGTGCCCGCCTCCCGCCAGGCCATGGAGAAGGCCGGCCTGACCATCGACGACATGGACCTGGTGGAGGCCAACGAGGCCTTTGCCGCCCAGTCCATCGCCGTGGCCCGCGAGCTGGGCTTCGACATGAGCAAGGTCAACGTGAACGGCGGCGCCATCGCCCTGGGCCACCCCGTGGGCGCCTCCGGCGCGCGGATCATCGTCACCCTGCTCCACGAGATGCAGAAGCGGCCCGAGGCCAAGAAGGGCCTGGCCACCCTGTGCATCGGCGGCGGCATGGGCGTTGCCACCATCTTTGAGAAGTGCTGAGTTTTCCTCCTTTCCCAAATAATGCAGTTCCCCGCGGAGTTCGCTCCGCGGGGAACTGCATTTTTCTGCCCGGGCGCTCCGGCGCCCCCGCCCGGCGTTCGCTCACCACAGGTGCTCCACCTGTGTGCCGGTGTAGTACCAGGTCAGGATCTCCTCAAAGGAGCTCCCCGCCTTGGCCATGGCGTTGGCCCCGTACTGGCTCATGCCCACCCCGTGGCCGTAGCCGGTGACAGAGAAGGTGAAGTTCGCCCCGTCCCAGGCCACGGTGAAGCAGGCCGAGCGCAGGGAGAACAGCTCCCGCACCTGGCTGCCGGTGAGGGTGACGCCCCCCACCAGGATGCTGGACACAGTGCCCCCCTCGTTGGCCGCCGGGACGCCAAACCAGCCGGAGGGGTCCCCGGACAGGTCCGCCCCGGGGTAGGCGGCCAGGACGGCCTCTCTCACCGCCTGGGCGGAGAAGACCGCCTGGCTGTGGTAGTTGGGCACCTCCTCCCCCTCGGGGGAGGAGACGCTCTGGAGATAGGAGACGCTGTTGCCCCACACCTCCACCGCGTCCACGGTATAGCCGGGGGCGGAGGAGAAGAACAGGGCCTGGATGGGCTGCCCCTCCCAGAGGACGCCCAGGCCGTCGGTCTCCGCCACGGCGGACTGGATCTTCTGGGCGTAGGTCTGGGCGCTCACCCCCCAGCGCTGCTCCGCCGTCTCCCGGGGGACGTAGGCCTGACAGCAGTTCACGTCGGTGCACACGTCGGCCTGGGGGTGGGCCTGGCTCACCCGCTCCTGCTTGAGGGCCGTGTAGGTGCGGGCGGCGCAGGCCTGGGCCTTCAGGGCCTCCTGCTCAAAGGCGGCGGGCATCTCCGCCGCCACCACCCCGAAGAGGTAGTCGGACATAGACAGCTCGGACACCGTGCCGTCGGCCAGGAGCAGCTTCACCGTCCGGGCCCCGTCCCGCGCCCCGGCGGCATTCTGGGCCGCCTGTTGGATGGGCAGCGTGCCAGTGGGCAGCTCCCCTCCCCCCTCCCCCGCCCCGGCGTCCAGCGGGGAGACGGTAAACAGGGGC
>CASEKM010000189.1 GCA_949288405.1 uncultured bacterium
CCAACCGTAGGGGCGCACACTGTGCGCCCGCGGGCCGGCCAGTGTCCGGCCCCTACGGTGCAACCGAAGCGGCCCGTTCCTTTTTGCAGGGGCGGCCACATGGGGCCGCCCGTCTCTGGTGGACTATGACGCCTGTAGGGCGGGGCCTTCCGGACGCGCCGCCCACTTAACACGCAAACGCTGTAGGGGCGACCCTCACGGCCGCCCGTGCCGGATATTGAATCAGGTTTCGCTCCCCTTTGTAGGGGCGGCTATCAGCCGCCCGAGCCCTCCCCCTGGGGGAAGGCTAAAGGCAACGGAACGCCCGGCGAACGCCTGCGGGCAGAAAAAAGGGCAGGCGTTCACCTGCCCTTTGGAAAGCGCTGCGGTCAGCGCTTACACGTTCTCACACTTCTGGTTGGCCACAGTGCAGGAAGTCTTGCAGGCGGACTGGCAAGAGGTCTGGCACTCGCCGCAGCCGCCCTTGGCAGCGCTGGCCTTCAGAGTGGCGCCGTTGAGAGTCTGAATGTGCTTCATGGAAATCTCCTCCTATGCTTTCACGGAGCAAGCTCCGCATAATTTGAACCTATTATAGCATAGAAGGCGGACCATTTCAATTATCTTTTCCGTTTTTTCTTGGGGCGGCTGCCTAAGATCCCGGCCATGGCCCCGCCGCACAGGCAGGAGAGCAGGATGGGCACCCCTCCGTTGGACACGGAGGCGTCCTCAAACAGCAGCAGACCGGCGGACAGGAGGACCAGAAACAGGATGGCCCCCACCCCGGCCCCCACCAGCAGGGTGCTCCTTCCGATGCGCCGCACCGCCAGCAGCCCGCCGGTGAGGCCGCCCAGGACGCCGGCGGCCAGGGCCGCACGGTCCATGGTGCGCTCCGGGATCACCCCCCAGGACACCAGCAGGGCGCACGCCGCCAGGGCCACCAGGGCGGCCAGCGCCGCCGCCAGTCCCCCCTTGAGCAGCTCGCACATGGCCGTGAGCCACTGCCCGCCCGAGTCCTCCGGCCTGCCCTCACGGCGCGTTCCACGCGGTTTTTTGGTCATGGAAACCCCTCCCCTGTCCCCTTCCGGGGCTTTGTTCTATGGGTATGCGGGGCGGGGCGCCTTTATGATGGGCCGGGGCCCTCCTGCTCCTCCGGGTAGAAGTGCATGTAGTCCGTCAGATCCGGGGCGGCGTCCATCCACTCCATGTCGTCGCAGTTCCAGTCCCCCCGGTACTGGAAGTAGACGGCCTTCAGCCAGCGGCCGTCCTCCAGATGGAGGGCCATGCGCACCAGGGCCCTCTCCCGGACCTGGAGCCACCCCTCCCGGACGGGGGCGTAGCTGGGCAGATTCCAGTTCAGCTCCTTCTCCACCAGCGCCTCCAGGGAGCCGTACTGCCGCTCCAGGCTCAGAAGGGTGTCCTGGGGGATGGAGAGACGGTGGGGCCCGCCCAGAAGGAGCAGGAGGACCAGGGCGAACACCACCCATCCCGTCTGCTCCGGGCGCCAGCGGAGAAGGGCCTTCACCCGCTTGGCCCCGTCGCTCTCCCCGAAGGCCAGGGGCACGTCCCACAGCTGTTTCCCCGCCCCCAGCTCCACCAGCGTCTTGGCGTACTCCTCCCGCTCCCGGTTGGTGAGCTGCCTCATGGTGGCCCGGTCGCAGTCCAGCTCCAAATCCAGGCACAGATATTTGTGGGCCAGCCACAGGATGGGGTTCCACCAGTGGAGGAGCAGGGCCAGGGTGGCGATCTGCTTGAGCCGGGGGTGGTGGAGCGCCTGGTGGCTGAGCTCGTGGCGGAGCACCAGGGCCATCCGCTCCCGGGGCAGCTCCTCCTGGAGGTAGACCACGGGGATCCCCCGCCGGCCCTCCCGCTCCCAGCCCACGCACACAAAGCTGGTGGGCAGGTCCCGGCACAGGCGCACCTTTACGGAGCGGTTTTCCGGCCGGGGCACGTCCAGCCCCGCCAGCTCCGGCCCCTCCCAGGACAGCATCCGCCCCTGGAGGGCGGTACCCTTCAGCCGGTCCGTCCCCCGCTGGAACCGGCAGGCCGCCCAGAACACGCCGCCAAGCCAGATTGCCAGGATCAGAAGCACCGCCCACAGCTTCAGCTCCACCTCCACGGTCCCCCCGCCGGGGAAGACCAGGTAGTAGCTCCCGTCCCCGAAGTAGGCGGGCAGGTAGCCCGGAACATTGTAGTAGTTGAAGAAAACGCTCTCCATGGTGCGGGGCGTGATCACATCCCGAAGCGTGACGGGGAGGATGTGGGCCAGGGAGAACAGGCCGTACCAGGCGGGGAAATAGCCCCCCACCCAGACCACGCCCCACAAAATCACCCGCAGCCGGGGGGATACGGTCCGCACCAGCAGGGGCCGGAGCAGGAGCAGGAATCCCGCCAGCAGGCCGGTGGCGGCCCCCAGGTTCAGGTAGGCGGTCAGCAGGTTCACGATCATCTCAGGCAGTGTCTCCATACAAAAACCTCCGTTTCCCGGTCACACCGGCCCCCCTAAAAACAGGAGCAGCAGGGCCGCCGCCGCCAGCCCCAGCAGCCTGCGCTGCCAGGTGAGGGGCTTCCAGTTGACAATGGCCTTCACCCGCCTGGCCCCGTCGCTCTCCCCAAAGGCCAGGGGCACGTCCCAAAGCCGCTCCCCGGAGCCCAGCTCCGTCAGCGTCCTGGCGTACTCCCGCCGCTCCTCCGGGGACAGCTGCTCCATGGTCTTGGCGTCACAGGAGAGCTCCATATCCAGACAGGTGTACCGGTACCCCAGCCACACCAGCGGGTTCCACCAGAACAGGACCAGATGGATGCACAGATAGGCCTTGATCAGGGTGTGGCGCAGGGCGATGTGGTTGAACTCGTGGCGGAGGACCAGGGCACGCCGCCCCTGGGGCAGCTCCGCCTGGAGATAGACCTTGCCGGACAGCACGAAGCTGGCGGGCAGGCCGGGGGCCGTCCAGGCCTTCGTCTCTCCGATTAGGACCTCCTCCGCCTCCTTGGAGCCGGCGGCCTCCATCTCCCGGCGCTCCAGGGGAACGCCCGCCTGCCCCAGCCGCCTCAGCCTGGCCGTCTGGCGGAGCATCCGCCAGGCCAGGGCGGCGGCCACGGCCAGGTAGATCAAAAGCAGGGCGGCGCACAGCCCGTCGGTGAGGGCCACCGGCACCTGGCTCCCGCCGGGCAGGGTGAGGAAATAGGTCCCCGGCCCCTCATAAGCGGCGGGCAGAAAGGCGGGGCCGCGGTGCAGTCCATGCTCCGCCGGGGGGACGTTCAGCAGGTCCCACACCGTCACCGGGAGGATCTGGAAGGCGGAGGCGGCGAAATATATGCCGCCCAACAAGCTGGCGACCCACAGGATGTACCACAGGAACGACCGCTGCTGGGGGGTGATCACCCGCACCACCAGGGGGCGCAGCAGGCAGAGGACCGCCGCCATGACCCCTGCACAGAGAGAACGGTTGAAATACGTCAGCAGAATGGAGATCCAAATGTACAGCTGATCCATGTCCTCACCCCTCCCAGGTGTGCTGGTCGATGAGCCGTTTCAGTTCCTCCGCCTCCTGCGGGGTGATCTGCTTCCCGCTGAAAAAGGCGGTGATCAGGGGAAAGAACCCCCCGGCCTGGCGGGTGAGCTCCGCCTCCTGGGCCCGCAGGGCCTCCTCCCGAGTGATTTTTGGGGTGACGGTGGCCGCCTCGTTCTCCGCCGCCCCCTTGTGGACCAGGCGGCGGAGCACCGTGTAGGTGGTGCTCTTGCTCCAGTCCAGCCGCTCCCGGCACAGGGCCACCAGCTGGGTGGAGTTGATGGACGGGGTCTCCCACAGCAGCTCCATCAGCCTCCACTCCCCCTCTGTCAGCTTTTCCATCTGCGCTCCCTCCTTATCAGGTTTATTTGAATAAACCT
>CASEKM010000190.1 GCA_949288405.1 uncultured bacterium
CTTGTCAAGCACTTTTTTCAAGTTTTTCAAAACTTTTTTGAAACGCTTGCCGGGCCAAACCTTCAGGCTCAACTCCCCGGCCGCCCTCGCGGACGACCTGTTTATATTACCACCGCCTCATCGCTTTGTCAAGTGCTTTTTTCAAATCTTTTTCGATTTGTTTCCGCACGCAACGCCGCTCGGCGGGGCCGCACTTGCTTCCCGCAAGCGCTCAGCTATCATAGCAAACTTTTCCTCCCTTGTCAATCACTTTTTTCTGATTTTTCCGTCTTTTTTTCGGGGTTTTCTCCCGCTGCTATATCTTCTGCTTTTTCTGCCGTTTTATACACAAGATATGGGTCCTGACGGAGCATTCCCCGCCCCCAGGCGGCCAGAAACACTGCCGCTGGCACCGCCAGGCCTAGGATCAGGTTGCCCCACAGGGCGGCCTCCCGGCCGAAGGCGGCGGCCTGCACCCCCTCGGGAAAGGCGGCGATCCCCAGCACGGCCCCGGGGGCCAGGGCGGCGGTGACCGCGGGCTTCTGCCCCGCCTTGGGAACGAGGGCGGCCCCGATCTTCCACAGCGCAAAGGCCAGCGTCCCCAGCAGCGTGAAGTCGGCAAAGGTCCACAGGGCGGCGATGATGCTCTCCACCCGCTGGAAGGCCCCCTCCACCCCCACGCTCTTGGCCAGGGCGAAAAAGGGGCTGCTGAGCCGCTGGGCCAGCTCCGGTCCCAGGTTGCCGATTACCACCGCCTGCTCCAGCGCCAGCAGCAGACAGCCGCCTCCTCCCCAGAGGAGCCAGTCCCGCCGCTGGGCGGGCTCCGTGTCCCCCAGCAGGAAGGCGGCGAACACCCCGTAGCCCAAAACACCCAGCAGGGGGACCGCCGCCCGGAGGACCGGGACCACGTCCCCCCGCCACAGGGGCAGCAGGTGCTCCGGTCTGCTCTGAAACAGGGACAGGGCCAACACCGCCCCAGCCGCCGTGAGCAGCACCGCCAGGAACACCTGCCCCGCCCGGGCAAAGGCGGCCAGCTTTCCCCGGGCCATCCACAGCGTCAGCAGGGCGGCGGCGGGCAGGAAAAACCACAGAGAGCCGTCCCGCTCCCCGGAGGCGATGAGCCGCTGGGCGCACAGTCTCAGCCGCAGGGCCAGCAGCAGCTCCCCCCATAGGAGGAAGGCCGCCAGAGCCAGCCGCCCCAGCACCGGCCCCAGGGCCTGCCGGACCGCCCCCGCCAGACCGCCGGAGCACCGGCTCACCTTGGCCAGCATCCAGCCGTACAGCAGGAACACCGGCGCCGCCGCCAGAGCGGACAGCCAGGCCCCCCGCCCCGCCGCGGGCAGAGTCACCGCAGGGAGCAGCTCCGCCGCCGGGGCCATCAGCCCCGCCCAAAGCAGGGCGCACAGCTGCGTCTGGGAGATCTGCTTCTCCTCCACCTTGAAACCACACCTCCTTACTTTAGAGTGGAAAGTGGAGAGTTAAGAGTGAAGATATTGTTTCCGGCGCAGCCGGACATTTTCAAATCATTCGCCTCCGGCGAATCCCCCATCTCCACTCTCTACTCTCCTCTCTCCACTCTTCACTCTTCACTCTCCACTCTCTATTCTTTCAACTCCCCGTAGGTGCGGCTCACCGACACCTGGACGGAGATCTCCAGCGGGACGGAGGAGAACCGCTGGTCCCACTCCCCCCGGAGCTTCTCCCAGCGGCCCGGGTCGGCCCGGGCCACCTGGTCCCCCAGCCCCGTGCAGTCGGTCCCCCAGCCGCGCAGCCGGCTCAGCGCCTCCTGGAGCCGCAGGCGCTCCCGCTCCTCCAATTCCGCCCGCAGCTGGTCCAGCTCCCCCGCCTCCCCGGGGACGCGGAACTCCGCCAGCTCGGCAAAGGCCCGGCAGCTCAGGCGCAGGCCGGTCAGTTCCTCCCCCTGGAAAACCGGCTCGCACCGCACCGACGCCCCGGTGATGCGGGCCACCGCCTGCCCGGAGGGCAGCTCCACTGTGAGGATGTCGTCCGCCGCGTGTCCGGCCAGCAGCTCCAGGCCCTTGGCCGCCTCCCCGTCCAGCCAGCCCGCCAGCGCCCCGTCCCGGAGCACCCCGTAGCCCGCCTCCAGCAGGGCGGTCCCGCCGTCCTCCTCCCGGCCGGAGGCCGTCAGGGCGGGCAGGTAGGCGCACCCCCGCTCCAGCAGGTCGGAAAACACCTCCCCTGCCGTGCGGGCCACTCCCGCCGCCCCCATCTCACTGTCTGTCTGGAGGGTGGACAGGCGGCCCTCCACCCCGGCCTCCCCGCCCGACTCCAGCGCCGCCCGGGCGGTCTCCCCCCGCACCAGCCACATCTGCGCCCCCAGGCCCAGCTCCACGTCCCGGGAGAAGTAGTCCAGCACCGGCTCCACCCCCGCCAGCGCCGCCCCCTCGCCCAGGAGCAGCTGGTCCACATAGCCGTAGAACACATAGCTGTCGCTGAGCCCCTGCATGGACCGGCAGGCCCCGCTGAGGGAGTCCCCCAGGGCGGACAGCACCAGGGCCGGCTGCCCCTCCCCCTGGAGCCCAGCGGCCCGCCGGCCGGTGGAGACGGTGACCCGCACCCGGTCCCCCTCCGCATCCACCCCCATGGTGCGCAGCAGGGCCATGTCCCCCATCTCCCGGGCGTAGGGCAGGGCGGCCTTGCCGCAGCCGGTCAGGGCGAGGACCAACGCCAGCACCGCCGTCAGGATCGTTCTCCTCATCGCTGGTTCCTCCGGTTTAAGGTGTGCCGGGCCCCGTCCCGCCACTTCATCCGGGGCAGCGGGGGGCGGAACAGGTTGGGGTGGCCCCTGGGCTCCCCCGCTCCGGCGGTAAAGGGGGCCAGATAGGGGGTGCCGAAGGTCTCCAGTCCGGCCAGGTGGTAGATGAGGGCGGCGCACCCCGCCGCCAGGCCGAACAGCCCAGCCGCGCTGGCCAGGATGGCCAGCAGGAACCGCCACAGCCGCAGGGCGGCGGCAAAGTCCTGGGAGGGCATGGCGTACCCGGCGATGCCCGCAATGGCCACGGCGATGAGAACGGCCGGGGAGACGATGCGGGCCTCCACCGCCGCGCTGCCCACCACCAGCCCCCCCAGAATGGACACGGTGGCCCCGATGGGGCTGGGCAGGCGCAGCCCCGCCTCCTGGAGCACCTCGAAGGCCAGGAGCATGATGAGTACCTCAAAGACGGTGGAGAAGGGCACCTCCTGCTTGGCGGCCACGATGGACAGGGCCAGCTTCACCGGGATGGCCTCCGGGTGGAAGGTGACCACGGCGATATACAGCCCGGGCATCAGCAGGGTCACCAGGGCGCAGAACCAGCGGATCACATTCAGGGCGGAGGCGGCCATCCAGTGGAAGGCCCGGTCCTGGCCGGTCTTGAAGAACTGGTCGATGGTCCCCGGCACCATCCAGGCGAAGGGCAGCCCGTCGGCCATCAGCCCCACCCGCCCCTCCAGCAGGGCCTGGCAGAACCGGTCGGGCCGCTGGGTGTATGGCATGGTGGGAAAGGGGGTGTTCAGGTGGTCGGTGAGATACTCCTCCAGATTGCCCGCCGCCTCCACCCCGTCGATGTCCAGGTTCCCCAGGCGGCGCTCCAGGCGCTCCACCGTCTCCGGGTCGGCGATGCCCTCCAGGTACAGCACATCCACCAGAGTGCGGGACCGGCGGCCCGCGATGTGCTCCCGAATCTTCAGCTCCGGGGCCTTCAGGTGGCGGCGGACCATGGCGGTGTTGGTGCGGATGGACTCCACGAAGGACTCCCGCACCCCCTTCAGGGCGGGCTCGTTCTCCGGCTCCCCCACGGAGCGCTTCTCCTCCGTGGGCACCGGCAGGGTGAGGGCGTCGGCCTGTCCGGGGAA
>CASEKM010000191.1 GCA_949288405.1 uncultured bacterium
TGTGCCGGGCGGGGGCCTCCACCATCTCGGAGCTCACCGCCATCGCCAAGCCCTCCATTCTGGTGCCCTCCCCCAACGTCACCGCCAACCACCAGGAGAAGAACGCCCGGGTGCTGTCCGGTCAGGGGGCGGCGGTGCTGTTGCTGGAGAAGGACTGCCCTGGCATGGAGCTCTATGACCAGGCCAGCGCCCTTCTGAACGACCCGGCCCGCCGGGACGGCATGGTCCGGGCCCTGAACTCCATGGCCGTCCCCGACGCGGGGGAGAAGATCTATCAGACCCTCATGGGCCTTTTGAAGAAGTAGGGGCGGCTATCAGCCGCCCGCCGCCCGGATGAGGTCCCCGCAGGCGGCCTGTTCCCGAGGAGGGAAACCAATTTTTTCGTTTGGGCATAGGATAGCCTGAATCCAACCCATATTGGAGGCTATCCCATGAGTTACCTTGAAATTTGCGGCAGGAGGCCGCTGTCCGGGCGGCTGCGGGTCCAGGGGGCCAAGAACAGCGTTCTGCCCATCCTGGCCGCCGCCCTGCTGGCCCCGGGCCAGAGTATCCTGCACAACTGCCCCGACCTGTCCGACGTGGCGGCCACGGGGAAGATCCTGCGCCTGCTGGGCTGCCCGGTGGAGCGGGAGGGGCACACCCTTCTGGTGGACGCCTCCCAGCCCACGGGCTTTCAGATCCCGGACCGGCTGATGCGGGAGATGCGCTCCTCGGTGATCTTCCTGGGGGCCATGCTCTCCCGCCTGGGGCGGGCGGAGCTGAGCTATCCGGGCGGGTGCGAGCTGGGCCCCCGGCCCATCGACCTGCACCTGGCCGCCCTGCGGCAGCTGGGGGCCGAGATCGTGGAGGAGCAGGGCCGCCTGCGGTGTACGGCGGGGTCCGGCCTGAGGGGCCGGGAACTCTGCCTGTCCCTCCCAAGCGTGGGGGCCACGGAGAACGCCATGCTGGCCGCCTGCGGGGCCCGGGGGACCACCACCATCGTGGGGGCGGCCCGGGAGCCGGAGATCGTGGACCTTCAGAACTTCCTCAACGCCATGGGAGGCCGGGTGTCCGGAGCGGGCAGCCCGGTGGTGTCTGTGGAGGGCGGACGGCCCCTCCATCCGGCGGAGCACACTGTGATGGGGGACCGCATCGCGGCGGCCACGTACTTATGCGCGGCGGGGACCTCCGGCGGCCGGCTGGAGCTGGAGGGCGCGGACCCTGACAGCCTTTCGGCGGTGACCGCCTGCCTCCGGGAGGCGGGCTGTGAGATCAAGAGCCTGGGGGACCGCGTCACCCTGAACAGCCGGGGGCGGCTGAGGGGGATCCGTCCGGTGCGCACCGCCCCCTACCCCGGCTTTCCCACCGACGCCCAGGCGGTGCTCATGGCCGCCCTGGCCGGGGGCTGTGGGACCACCATGTTTGTGGAGAATATGTTTGACAGCCGCTACCGCCACGTGGATGAGCTCTCCCGCATGGGAGCCGACATCCAGCTGGCCGGCCGGGTGGCGGTGGTCACCGGAAAGCCCCTCCACGGGGCCGGCGTGCACAGCACCGACCTGCGGGGCGGGGCCGCTCTGGTGGTGGCAGCCCTGGCGGCGGAGGGAGTCAGCCGGGTGGACGGCCTGGAGCACATCCTCCGGGGCTATGAGGATCTGGAGGGACAGCTGTCCGCCCTGGGCGCAGACGTCCGTCTGCACACATTGGAATGAGAGAACACCGCCCCGGTCCGGCCGGGGGACAGGAGAATGCACATGGCGTCAATGCGGCACAACCGAAAACGAAAGCGGGGGAGACGGCGGTTCAGTCTGCTTTTCAAGCTGCTGTGCGCCGCCGCCCTGGTGGCCGCCGCCACCCTGGGGGCCACTGTCTTTTTCCAAGTGGAGACCATCGCGGTGGCGGGCAACAGCCGCTACTCCTCCCAGGAGGTCATCGACGCCTCCGGGGTGCAGGTGGGCGACAACCTGTTCCAGATGAATAAAAACCAGATCAGCCAGCGGATCCTCCAGCAGCTGCCCTACATCGGGGCAGTGTCTCCCCAGCGGAGCCTGCCCAGCACCCTGACCATCCAGGTGACGGAGATCGCGGCGGCGGCCCGGATCGAGACCTATCAGGACGATCCGGCCCCCCAGGAGCCGGAGGAGGAAGCTGTTCAGGAGGACAGTGCTGCCCAGGGGGACAGCTCCGGGGAGGGGGAGGAGGAGCCCGACTCGCTGGCCGACCAGCCCTGGCTGGTGAGCGTCAGCGGCAAGCTGCTGGAGCCGGCGGCGCCGTCCGCCGGGGCGCCCTCCGTCACCGGGCTGACGCTGCTGGCGCCCCAGGCGGGGACCATGGCCGCCGTTCCCCAGGAGCAGCAGTACCGCCTGGACGCCCTGAAGGAGCTGCTCTCCGCCCTGGAGGAGATGGGACAGCTGGAATGGGTCTCCTCCATCGACCTGACCCACTCCACCTGGATCGGGATGCGCTACCGGGAGAACTTTGACGCCCGGCTGCCCTTGGGAGAGGACCTGTCCCGCTCCCTGTCGGTGCTGTCCCAGGCGGTGGAGAACACCATCCAGACCCGGGGGGACCGGGCCGCGGGGACCATGGATCTGACCCAGGAACTGGCGGATGCCATTTTCACCCCGGCAGAGGGGTAAAAAACTGGAAAGTTTCTGTAATTCCGCCTTTTTCTCTTGACCTGCCTGGAAAAGAGCGATACAATAAATCAAGATATCGACTTTGCAATTCATCCAACCACAAGCCATAGACTTGCGGGGGATTTTGACTTTGTACTTAGGAGGAACGACAATGGCCTTCGGAATGGACATGGGTCCCGACAGCGTGGTAAATATCAAGGTGATCGGCGTGGGCGGCGGCGGCAACAACGTGGTCAACCGCATGGTGCGCACCGGCACAAAGGGCGTGGATTTCATCGCCATCAACACGGATAAGCAGGCGCTGTCCGTGTCGGCGGCTACCTATAAGATCCAGATCGGCGAGAAGCTCACCAACGGCCAGGGGGCCGGCTCCGACCCGGAGGTGGGCCGCAAGTCCGCCGAGGAGAACCGCAACCAGATCTCCAAGGCCCTGGAGGACGCGGACATGGTGTTCATCACCGCCGGCATGGGCGGCGGCACCGGCACCGGCGCGGCCCCCATTGTGGCCGACATTGCCAAGGAGCTGGGCATCCTCACCGTGGGCGTGGTCACGAAGCCCTTCCGGTTTGAGGGCATGCGCCGGATGAAGCAGGCCGAGGGGGGCATCAACGAGCTGCGCAACAAGGTGGACTCCCTGGTCATCATCCCCAACGAGCGGCTGAAGCTGGCCACCGACCAGAAGATCACCATGCTCAACGCCTTCGAGATCGCCGACGACGTGCTGCAGCAGGCCGTCCAGTCCATCTCCGACCTGATCAAGAACACCGGGTTCATCAACCTGGACTTCGCCGACGTGTCCGCCGTGATGAAGGACGCCGGTCGGGCCCACATGGGCGTGGGCCGGGCCGCCGGCAAGAACAAGGCCGAGGAGGCTGCCAAAATGGCCATCTCCAGCCCCCTGCTGGAGACCTCCATCAACGGGGCCAAGGGCGTGCTCATCAACGTCACCGGCTCCATGGACATCGGCCTGGAGGAGGTGGAGACCGCCGCCAACCTGGTGCAGGAGGCCGCCCACCCCGAGGCCAACATCATCTTCGGCGCCGCCTTTGACGACACCCTGGAGGACGAGCTGCGGGTCACCGTCATCGCCACCGGCTTTGACGAGAAGGAGGAGCAGCCCGCTGCCGCGGCCGCCAGCAGCAAGCCCTTCACCGCCGCCGGCGCCAAGGTGGAGGAGCAGCGCTCCGCCGCCCAGGCACAGGCCGGGGCCCAG
>CASEKM010000192.1 GCA_949288405.1 uncultured bacterium
AAACTCCCGGGCGATGGCCCCCCGGCGGGCCTTGCAAAAGCGAAGTTCTTCTTGATGGTTGAGCATAGTCTCTCGTTCCTGTTCTCTCTAAAATCTCCCGTCCGCCCCGGCGGAGCGGACGGGCTCATATTCAAACGTGCCTTTTATTGTATCGCAAAGGGCCCGCCCGGTCAACCGAAGTTTCTCCCCTTGCGGCCGGCGGGGATGCCCTGTATAAATAAGAGGAGTGATAGGGATTTAACCTCCGATGCCGCAGAGACAGTCATCCCCCGCCCGTGAACTGCGGGCGGGGGATGACTGTTTTCTGTCTATGTTACGCCTGTTTTCCCTGGGCCTTTTCCTGGATACCCTTGGGGGCCACCATGATGCGCAGGTGGGAGCCCTCGCCGCACTTGCCCTTCTCGTCGTGCACCTCGAGGTCGAACCACATCTTCCGACGCTCGATGCTCCGCAGGCGGGCGGTGGCGGTCACCTTCATGCCCACGGGGGTGGGGGCCAGGTGGCGGCAGTGGATCTCCGCCCCCACGGTGGTCATCCCCTCGTCCAGATAGGCCTTGGCCAGCTCCAGGGCCGTGGCCTCCATGAGGGCCACCATGTTGGGGGTGGACAGGATCTTGGACCCGGCGCTGCCAATGCGCTTGGCGGTCATCTCGTCGGTGACCTCCCAGGTCAGACTGTACTCGGTGGGTTTTTCCATGTTCCGTTCCTCCTTATGATTCCATCCAATGTTATGGTTTTGCTTCCAAATCTTCTCCGTCCGCTTCCTCCTGTCCCCTGCGGCCCCGCAGCTGCTTCAGCGAGTCCCACTGGGACACCGCCAGCCCCGCCAGGGTCAGCAGGGTCCCCAGGGCGGACATGGGGGTGACCACCTCCCGGAGGATGACCACCGAACAGATCACCGTGATCACCGGCACCAGATAGATGTACACCATGGTGCGGATGGGCCCCAGGGTCTTGATGGCAAAATTCCAGGTGACAAAGCAGGCGGCGCAGGCCCCCAGCCCCAGGTAGAGGAACATCCCCACATAGCTGGGCACCGTCAGCCGCTCCAGCCCCAGGCGGAAGTCCATGACCACAGCGGCGGGGAGCATAAACAGGATGCCCCAGCCGAAGATCCGCCGGGTGGTCTGGAGAACGCTCCAGCCGTAGCCGCCGATCTGCTTGGTGAGCAGGGAGTAGACCGCCCACACCACGGCGGCCAGCACCGCCAGCAAATCCCCCCGGGGGTCCAGGGAGAGCTGGCTGCCGTTGAAGCTGATGAGGCAGATGCCCCCCATGGACACCACAAAGCCCAGCAGGAAGCTCCAGCGGGGCCGCTCCTTCCCCCGGCTGAGGAGCAGGGTGAAGAGAGCGGCAAACAGGGGCGAGGCGGACACGATCACCCCCACGTTGGAGGCCGTGCTGAAGGTGAGGGCGATGTTCTCCAGCAGGTAGTAGAGGCAAACCCCCGTCAGCCCGGCGGCGGCAAAGACCGCCTCCCTGTGCCAGTCCCCCACCTTCAGCCGCCGGGGGCACACCAGCCACAGGGCCAGAAAGCCCAGCACGAACCGGAACAGCAGGATCTCAATGGGGGTAAAGGCCTCCAGCAGCAGCTTGGTGGCAATAAAGGTGGTCCCCCAGTTTATCACGGTAAACAGGGCCGCCAGGTGCCCCAGTGACAGCTTTTCTTCCATGTCGTCCTCCCACACCGGCGCCGACTCAGGGGGCGCCGGACAGGTTAAGTGTACCACGGGAGAGCGCCCTCTGTAAAGGAGGAAAGACATGCGGCCCAGCACCGGCCCCGCCGGAAATGTCCTTGCTTTTTCCGGTAATACTCGGTACAATACTACTGTGTGAGGAACAACGGCCGCGGTTTTGCCGCGGCCCCACAGGCGCCGGTGCGATGAGGAGACACTGTGCGCCCAGATAACATGACGACCCGAAACAGCAGGGAGGAGAGAGGTATGAAATTGACCGACGCTGAAAAGAAGGCGCTCAAAGGCCGGGGCTATATCCTGAACCGGGACGGCGAGCACTTCATTGCCCGCATTATCACCGAGGACGGCACCCTCACCAGCGAGGAGCTGGCGGTGGTCTCCGAGGCCGCCAAAACCTTTGGCAGCGGTTGCGTCGCCATGACCAGCCGCATGACCGTGGAGGTCCAGGGCCTCACCTATGAGAACATCGAACCCTTTGACCAGTTCCTGAAGGAGCGGGGCCTGTATGTGGGCGGCACCGGGGCCCGGGTGCGCCCCATCGTGGCCTGTAAGGGCACTGTGTGCGTCCACGGCCTGATCGACACCCAGGGCCTGGCCCGGGAGCTCCACGAGAAATTCTACAAGGGCTGGTACGACGTGAAGCTGCCCCACAAGTTCAAGATCGGCATCGGGGGCTGCCCCAACAACTGCGTGAAGCCCTCCCTCAACGACTTCGGCATCATGGGCCAGCGGATGCCGGAGTACGACCCCAAGGATTGCCACAGCTGCCGCCGCTGCCTGGTGGCCGAGCGCTGCCCGGTCCACGCCGCCCAGCTGGTGGACGGGGTGATGCAGATCGACCGGAGCAAGTGCACCAGCTGCGGCAAGTGCATCGACAACTGCGTGTTCAAGACCGTCTCCGAGAAGAAGGCCGGCTACGCCGTCTTTGTGGGCGGCCTGTGGGGCAAGCGCCAGCGCATGGGCACCCGCCTGGAGGGCATCTACTCCAAGGAGGAGATCTTTGCCCTGGTGGAGCGCTCCCTCCTCCTCTTCCGGGAGCAGGCCTGGACCGGCGAGCGCTTCGGCGCCTTCATCGAGCGCATCGGCCCGGACAGCTTCATCCAGCAGCTCCTGTCCGGGGATGTGATGGACCGCAAGCAGGCCATTTTGGAGGCCCCCCTCCTGGCCACCGGCGAGAGCCGCTGACCGCCGCTCTTCCCAACGCCCGAGCACACTCTGTCCTGTTGACAGAAGCCCCTTCTGTCAGCAGGACTTTTTATTCCCCCAGTTCAGGACAGAAAGGAACCCTATGAGACGACTTTTTCTTCTCCCCCTCGCCGCCCTCCTGCTGGTGGGGGCGCTGACCGCCTGTGGCGCGCCGTCCCCCTCCCAGTCCCCGGAGGCCGGCGGCTCCGCCGCCCAGACGCAGACCTATGTCTTCACCGACGACCTGGGCCGCACCGTCGCCGCCCCGGAGCGTCCCCAGCGGGTGGCCGCCCTCATCGGCAGCTTCGCTGACGTGTGGACCCTGGCCGGGGGACAGGACAGCCTGGCCGCCGCCGCCCACGACGCCTGGACCTCCTTCGACCTGGGGCTGGACGAGTCCGTGGCCGACCTGGGGGCGGTGAAGGAGCCCAATCTGGAGGTCCTTCTGGCCGCCCGGCCTGACTTCATCCTGGCCAGCTGCAACACCGCCGCCGACCTGGAGCTGGAGGGCACCTTTGAACAGGCGGGCATCCCCACCGCCTATTTTGACATCCAGAGCTTTGAGGACTATCTGAACATGCTGGAGATCTGCACCGCCCTCAGCGGCTGCCCGGAGAACTATGAGACCTACGGCCTGGCGGTCCAGGAGCAGGTGGAGGCGGTCAAGGCCCGCCAGGACGGCTCGGCCCCCACGGTGCTCACCCTCCGGGCCACCGGGTCCAGCTGCAAGGTGAAGGGGAGCCAGGACTTCCTGTTGGGGGAGATGCTCTCCGACCTGGGCTGCGTCAACGTGGCGGACAGCGACGCCTCCCTGCTGGAGGAGCTGAGCCTGGAGGCCATTCTGGCCGCCGACCCGGACTACATCTTCGCCGTCCTCCAGGGCTCGGACGCCTCCGACGCCCAGGAGACGTTGGAGAAGACCCTGCTGACCAACCCCGCCTGGCA
>CASEKM010000193.1 GCA_949288405.1 uncultured bacterium
AGCCCCGGGAGAACCGGGAGCGCCCCGCCGGGGAGCAGCGTCCCCCCCGGGAGGGCGGCGAGAAGCGGAACTGGCGCCCCCACCGCCGCCGCCGGACCAAGGGCGGCGGAAAGCCCCAGGGCGGCGGAGCGGAATAAGACAGGCAGGCGGCTGAGCTCCCCAGCGGGCGTTCAGCCGCCTGTTATACTTCAAAAAGAATGGCCTCTTTCGGCAATTCCAATTCGACAAACGCCCCGGAGTGGAGTATGATAGACAGACAGAACGGCGGCCCCTCTGGCGGGAGGGGCCCCTAAGAGAGGAGCGCATCCCTATGGAAGGCTTTTTCAACGCCCTGTCCGCCTCCCTGGTCCTGCTGCTGCTGATGTCGGTGGGCTACTTCATGGGACGGCTGGGCTGGATGACCGCCGCGGAAAAGAAGTTTCTGGGCAAGTACATCATCAACATCGCGGTGCCGTGCAGCTGCGTCACCGGGATCCTGAAGAACCTGGACCACGACAGCCTGCTGCAGGCCGGGGTCATGGTCCTCTCCGCCCTGACGGGCATCCTGGTCACGCTGCTGGTCTCCCTGCTGGCCGCCAAGCCCCTCCGGCTGCCCCGGGAGCGGTGGGGCGTCTTTGTGGCCATGTGCTTTCTGTCCAACACCCTGTTCATCGGCCTGCCCGTGTCCACCCAGCTCTTCGGGGAGGCCTGCACCCCCTATGTGATGATGTACTACCTGGCCAACACCACCTTCCTCCAGTCGGTGGGCATCCTGCTGGTGGAGCACTCGGGCACCAGGGCCGGGATCCGGACCACCCCCCTGGGCTTTGTCAGGGACCTGTTCTCCAAGCCCCCCATCGTGGCGGTGCTGTTCACCGTCCTGCTCCTGCTGCTGGACCTGGAGCTGCCTGGCCCCATTATGACCTGCGGCAGCTACATCAGCAACTCGGTCTCCCCCCTGGCGCTGATCTACTGCGGCTTCATCGTGTATGAGCTGGGCCTGAAGAACCTGCGGATCATGCAGGGGATGCCCGTGATGCTGGTGATGCGCCTGGCGGTGGCCCCCGCCATCTGCTGGACCTTCTGCCACCTGTTCGGGGTCACCGGCCTGGCCAGGGACGTGTTCCTGGTGGAGAGCGCCCTTCCGGTGGTCAGCCAGGTGACGGTGCTGGCGGGCAACTACGGGGCGGACGACAAGTACGCCGCCACCGGGGCGGTGCTGTCCACCCTGTGCAGCTTTCTCTCCATCCCCGTGCTGATGGTGATCCTGGGCTGAGGCCGCCGGTTGTCCAAACCGCCAAATTCTACTTGTAATTCCAGGGGAAATCGACTACAATAAGACCATAGATCACGCAGAAAATAAGACCCCAGCGAAAGGAAGGGAACGGCTTATGAAACTGCAAAACGACCTGGGAGAGATCCGCATCAGCAGCGAGGTCTTTACCGCCGTCACCGGCAGCGCCGCCACCAACTGCTATGGCGTGAAGGGCATGGCCGTCCGGTCCAAGACCGACGGTCTGGTCCACCTGCTCAAGCGGGAATCCATGGCCAAGGGCGTGAAGGTATACTACAACGAGGACGGCACCGTCTCCATCGAGCTGCACATCATCGTGGAGAACGGCGTCAATCTGATGGCGGTGTGCCGCTCCATCATGAGCGAGGTGCGCTATGTGGTCAGCAAGACCACCGGCGTGGAGGTAAAATCCGTGGACGTCTGTGTAGACTCCATGCGGTTTTAATGGACATTTGAAGAAAGGAACTGGGCCGATATGAGACAAACCATTGACGCGGCGGCCTTTCAGCAGATGGTCATTCACGCCGCCGCCGCTATCTCCGCGGAAAAGCAGCAGGTCAACGACCTGAACGTATTCCCCGTCCCCGACGGCGACACCGGCACCAATATGAGCCTGACCATCGCCGCCGCCGCGACGGAGATGAAAAAGAAATCCTTCCCCACCGTGGGCCAGGCCGCCCAGGCCACCGCCTCCGCCCTGCTGCGGGGGGCCCGGGGCAACTCCGGCGTCATCCTGTCCCTGCTGTTCCGGGGCTTCGCCAAGGCCATCAAGGACCGAGAGACCGTGGACGGCCGGGACCTGGCCATCGCCCTGGACTTCGGCGTGGCCGCCGCCTATAAGGCGGTGATGAAGCCCGCCGAGGGCACCATCCTCACCGTCTCCCGCATGGCGGCCGCCCGGGCCGCCGGCGCCGCCCGGGAGGACGACGCCTTCGAGGCGGTGCTCACCGCCGCCATCGACGAGGGCCAGGCCGCCCTGGCGGACACGGTGGAGCAGAACCCGGTGCTGAAAAAGGCCGGCGTGGTGGACGCCGGCGGCAAGGGCTTCCTCATCATCCTCCAGGGGATGCTGGACCAGCTCCAGGGCAAGCCCATGCCGGAGAGCGGCGAGGAGACCGCCCCTGTGGAGGAGAAGGCCGACTTCGGGGCCATGTCCGCCCAGGAGATCACCTTCGCCTTCGACACGGTGTTCATCGTGCGCAAGCCCTCCCCCCATGTGAATCTGGAGCCCTTCCGCACCTATCTCAACGGCATCGGCGACAGCCTGGTGATCGGGGAGGACGACGAGGCCTTCAAGGTCCACGTCCACACCAACATCCCCGGCGCCGCCCTCACCGAGGCCCAGAAGTACGGCACGCTGGAGCTGGCCAAGATCGAGAACATGCGCACCCAGGCGGAGGACCTGGCCGCCGGCAAGCATGTCCAGAGCACCGACGACCTGGAGGCCGTGGAGGAGGAACTGGAGTCCCAGGAGGAGGCCGCCCAGGAGCCGGTCCACGCCGACCCGGAGAAGCAGTACGGCTATGTGGCCGTGTGCGCCGGCGGCGGGCTGGAGGCCGTGTTCCGGGACCTGGGGGTAGATGGGATCATCTCCGGGGGACAGACCATGAACCCCTCCACCGAGGACATTTTAAGGGAGATCGACCGCACCCCCGCCCATGTGGTGTATGTGCTCCCCAACAACAAAAACATCATCATGGCGGCGGAGCAGTGCGTCCGCCTGTGCCAGGACAAGACCGTGGTGGTGCTGCCCACCAAGACGGTGCCCCAGGGGATCGCCGCCATGCTGGCGGTGGACCCGGAGGCGGAACGGGAGGAGCTCACCCAGCTCATGACCGAGGCGGCCCAGCGGGTGCGCACCGCCGAGATCACCTACGCCGCCCGGGACTCCGACTTTGACGGCTTTGCCATCAAGGAGGGGGACTACCTGGCCCTGCTGGAGCACCAGCTCTTCGGCACCGACCGGGATCTGGGCGACCTGCTGGAGCGGCTGGCCAAGTCGGAGGCCCTCCAGAGCGCCGAGTTCATCTCCATCTTCTACGGCGAGGACGTCACCGAGGCCCAGGCCCAGCAGGCCGCCGACCAGTTCACCGCCGCCTGTCCCAACGCGGAGGTGAACCTGCTGCCGGGCGGGCAGCCGGTGTACTACTATATGATCTCCGCTGAATAACGAAAAGCAGCCGCCGGAAGGCGGCTGTTTTTTTGTGACAGAAGCAAAAAGGTTCCAAGGAAACATTACGAGCGGCCAAAGGCCGTTCCCCTCATCCGCCCCCTTCGGGGGCACCTTCCCCTAAAGGGGAAGGCCTGCTCCATTCGTAGGGCGCGACGACCCCGGCGCGCCCGTGGCCCTCCTCTTGGTCTGTGCCCGTCGATGTCCCAGGCGTCCCCGCCTGTAGGGGCCGCCGCCCTCGGCGGCCCGCGGGAAACGGACCGCCTACAGAACTGGGGCCGTTCCCCTCATCCGTCTGGCCTTCGGCCAGCCACCTGCCCCCAGGGGACGGCTTTTGGGCGGCCAAAGGCCGCCCCTGTTTTTGCGGGGATT
>CASEKM010000194.1:0-3328 GCA_949288405.1 uncultured bacterium
GCCAGCTCCCGGGCGCCCAGAGCCGAGCGAAACAGGCGCACCGGCTCCCCGGGGGCGGCCACCCCCTCCAGCGCCTGCGCCAGCCCCTGGGTGGTGTGGACCGGCGGACACAGGTCGGCCAGGATCCCGTGGCGGCGGAGCGCCTCCCCGGTGGCCGGACCGATGACTGCAAACCGGCTGCCCGCCAGGGTGCGCACATCCGCCCCGGCCCGGTCCATGGCCCGGAAGAAGCACTCCACTCCGTTTTGGCTGGTGAGCACCACCCACCCCGGCGTCCGGGGCAGACTGCTCCAGTCGAACCCGGCGTCCTGCTCCTCCAAAACGGAGGTCATCAGGGAGAAGGGCCGGGCCCCCAGGGGCTCCAGAGCTTGGCGCAGCCGCGTCTGCACCGCCGCCGTGCCGGTGAGGGCCGCCCGCACCCCCTCCAGGGGCCGCCTCTGGGAACAGGTCAGGTCCAGGGCGGCGGTCTCCCCCACCACGATCACCGCAGGGGGCAGTACCTCCGCCTCCCGGACCGCCTGCGCGATGCGCCCCAGAGGGGCCCGCACCGTCATGGGCCGGGGGGCGCAGCCGCCGGACACCACAGCGGCGGGCGTGTCCGGGTCCCGGCCCGCCTCCATCAGCCGCCGGGCGATCTCCGGCAGCCGGGACAGCCCCATGAGAAGCACCAGGGTGTCCTCCTCCCCCGCCAGCCGGTCCAGCTGCTCCCAGCTCCCGTCCGCCGTGTGGGCGGTGACCACATGGAACCCCCGGCTCACCCCCCGGTGGGTGACAGGGATGCCCGCCTGTCCGGGGATGGCCACGGCGGAGGAGATGCCGGGCACCACCTCAAAGGGCACCCCGGCGGCCTGGAGGGCCTGGATCTCCTCCCCGCCCCGGCCAAAGACGAAGGGGTCTCCCCCCTTCAGCCGCACCACCTGGCTCCCCCCCTGCGCCAGGGAGACCAGGACCCGGGAGATGTCCTCCTGGGGGGCGGAGTGGCGGCCCAGCCGCTTGCCCATGTAGATCTTTCGGGCGGTGGGCGGGACCGCCTCCAGCAGCTCCTCTGCAATCAGGTCGTCATACACCACCGCGTCGCAGCTCCGAAGCAGGGCCAGCCCCCGCACCGTGATCCAGTCCGCCGGGCCGCAGCCGGCCCCCACCAGGTACACCCGGCCCTCTCTCTCCCTCATGTCTCCGCCTCCTTTTGCTCCGGCCCCTGTCCGGTCTGCCCCGCCGAGTGCAGGGTAACCGCCACCAGCTCCGGCCCGTTCCACAGGCGGGGAAAGGGGGTGCCGTTGCCCAGGCCCCGGCTGACCACCATCCGGGTCTTGCCCGACTGGTACACCCCGGCGGTGTGGGCCGGGAGCACCCCCTCGTCGGGAGCGAACAGGGGCCCCACCAGGGGGAGGCGCACCTGTCCCCCGTGGGCGTGGCCGGCAAACACCAGGTCCGCCCCGCCCTGGGCGTACTCCGCCAGCAGGCTGGGCCGGTGGCACAGCAGCATGTTCAGGGCCCCCTCCTCCAGAAGGGCCGCCTCCCGGCCGGGCAGCGCCGCCCGGGCCGCCTCCCGGCCCTCCGGGCAGAAGGTCAGGTCCCGCATGCCTATCAGGTTGACCCGGCCCCCGGGGTACTCCAGCACCACCGCCCGGTCCTCCAGCAGGGTGACCCCCGCCGCCTCCAGCCCCTCCCGCAGCTCCGGGTAACAGGGGTTGTCCGCCTCGTGGTTGCCGGGGACGAAGTAGGCCGGGGCGATTTTGGCCGCCATGGCCGCCAGAGACAGGGCCCGGCTCAGGTCCCGGTCCTCCCGGTTCACCAGGTCGCCGGTGAAGACGATCAGGTGGGGGGAGACCGCCTCCAGAGCGGCCTTCAGCTCCTCCTGGATGTCCGCGCTGTGCACGTCGGCGATCTGGGCAATGGTCAACCCCTCCAGGCCCTCCAGCCCCGCCGACAGGGCGACCGGATATTCCGTCACCGTCAGTTCGCTCTGCAGGGCCCACACCGCCCCGGCGCACAGGGCCGCCGCCCCCGCCAGGGCCAGCGCTCCCAGTTTCCACTTGTTCTTTCCTGTGTTCATCTCCGGCCTCCGTCTCGTTTTGTCCCGCCTATGGTACCACAGTTTGACGGGCAGTGCCTGAACAATTTGTGAATCCTGGGCGGGGGAAGCAATGCAGAATGAAGAATGCAGAATGCAAAATGGGCAAACCCTGAGGCAGGTGCGGGGAAGTGGACCTTTTAAAAGCCTCCCCCTTTGCGGGGAAGCACCCCTGTAGGGGCGGACCTGTGTGTCCGCCCTGTTCGTTTCGGGCGCACACATAGGTGCGCCCCTACGACACTCCCCACCCACTTTCACAAGGGAGGCTTTGGGCCGGGGCAAGCCCCGCCCTGCATGGTGCGTCCTGCGTAGGGCCCGACGACCCGGCGGGCCGCTCCGCCGCGGGCCGTATGAGCGGATCATATTTGTCCTATTGGAATACAGGAGGTGTCTCTCCCGCCTCCACCGGCTCCGCCCCCCGTACCAGCGGTCCGCAGTACAGATAGTAGGAGTAGTCCGGGTCCAGAAAACCGTGGTCCACCTGCACTAAAGTCTGTCCCTCCCAGTCCAGCACCCGCTCTGGACACTGGGACAGAAACCAGCCTGGGAGGCCCAGGGTGACCAGCACCCCCAGGAGCGTCAGTGCGCTGATTCCCACCAGGATCTGGGTGGGAAGCCGGTGTACACAGCCTGGGGCCAACCAGCAGTCCAGCGTCTGAAAAATCCCAACTCCCGCCAGCAGCAGACAGGCCAATCCCAACAGGGAGCACACCCATCCTCTCCAGGCCAGGCCGCAGGCCGCCAGCACCCAGCTCCCCGCCAGGCGCAGAACCAGCGCCGCCGCCAGCAATCCAAGCGTCAGCATGAGCAGCCGTCTGGATCTTTTCCCACAGGCCGTCCGGCCGGGCAGCAGACAGTACACCGCCGTACTCAGCATCACCGCCGCCGCCAGAGGGGCAGCATACAAGAAACAGGAAAGTAAACGATCCATTCTCTACCTCCACCAGGGCGCCGCCGTACCGATGGCGAGCTCTCCCTGCTCGTCCAGAGTCACATAGACCCGCTGTTCCCCCAACTGCGCCTGACAGCGGCCCGCCAGTGTTCCCTCCATATCCCACAGCTCCACCGTGGCCCGGCCTCCGTCCACAAAGAAAAAGCCGTAGCTCTCCCCCCGCTCCAGGGGATCGCCGTCCGCCATGGTGACGCTGTGCGTCTCCAGTTGAGTGGAGGCGGTAATGCGTCCGATCCCAGCGGAGCTGCTGTTGTACACCACCAGATCCGGGTCCGGGTCCCCCGCCGTCCGCCAGGGGGCCG
>CASEKM010000194.1:3364-6500 GCA_949288405.1 uncultured bacterium
CGCACATCAGCTGGACCACCACCATTCCCCGCTCTCCGGCGGCCTGGAGCCACAGGAAAAACAGGAACAGTGCCGCGAGCCCGGAGAGGACGTACAGGATAAGCCACCGGTCCGCCCGCAGCAGCGAGGGCAGCCCCAGCCACACCAGCCCCCCGGTCATCAAGAGGAATGCCGTCCCCCAGGCCAGCGTCCGGCGGCTTTGGCGAAAGCGGCACAGCACCGCTCCCAGCGTGAACCGGCACCCCTCCCCCATCCAGTTCCGCCCCATCCATCGGGTCCACAGAAGAAAGAGCACCAGGAACATCGCCGCCAAAAGCCAAAAGACAGGGACAGCCAACAGTATCGTCAGGTTGAGTACGGCGGGAAAGTCCATCTCGAAAATCTGCCGCGTGCCTTGGATAAAGGAAGCGCTGTGAATCAGGGCCGCGGCGCACATCAGAGCCCAAAAGGTCCATTTTTTCATGGAAGCACCTCCTCGATGGGCGGGGCCGCCCCCCCTAAAACTCCATCTCGTAATAAAACCAGTTTCCGTCCAGCTCCCGGAGGTAACAGGTATTGTCCCCGCCGGACTCCGACCAGGACCAGCCGTCTCCCTCCCGGGTCCAGCCCTCCAGCCGGACACCCTGGTACCCCAGCCTCTCCCCGGAGGGCACGTACTGAATGCCCCAGTACCGGGGGGAGGACCCCAGGCCGAACGCGCCCATGGCAAAGTCCACCGCCGTCCCCTCATAGTCCCAGAGGGTCACGTCCCGCACCCCAAAGGGGCGGGAGATTCCCTGACCGCTCCCCTGCTCCACCGCCTGGAGGGCGGCGGTCTCAAAGGCGGGGCGGCTTTGGCTAAACACCCACTGGGCCCAGCCCCAGGAGAGCGCGCCGCCCCGCAGAAAGGTCCAGAGGACCCCAAGGGCCAGGACTGGAACCAGGAGAGCCGCCAGGCGGCGGGGGCCGACACGTCTCATGGTTCGTCCTCCTCCCCGTCGTCCACGTACTCCAGAATGTCCCCCGGCTGGCAGTCCAGGGCCTTGCAGATGGCCGCCAGGGTGGAGAAGCGCACCGCCCGGGCCTTGTTGTTCTTCAAAATGGACAGGTTGGCCATGGTGATGTCCACCTTCTGGGCCAGCTCCCCCAGGGACATCTTCCGCTTGGCCCAGATGGTCAGGTCCTGGTCCTCCTGGAGCTCCGCCGCCTGCTGGAACAGGGCGGACATGACCAGGAAGAGCAGGCCGCCCATGAAGAACACGGGGACGGCCAGGGCGTTGTAAGTGAACAGAGGGGCGATGTGCCGCAGGTCCCTCACCTCCCACACAAACCGGAGCAGGGCAGCGGCGCTGATGCCCCAGCAGAACAGAGCCGCCCGCTTCATGGCCTGGGCGTTGCGCATCTGAAAGGGATTCCCCTCCTGGATGGTGTTCAAGATCCAGTGGGCCTGCCGCAGAATCCCGGCGGAGCACAGGCCGCAGGCCAGTAAAAACAGGCTCCCGCCCAGCCGGAATGCCTCCGGCTCCATCCACACGAACACCCAGCCGCACAGCACCCCGAAAATTTTGGCCAGCACGATGTCGTCCTCCCCCGGGTGGACCACCTCATGCACGAATTCCCCCGCCCCCTTCAACAGATTGTAGGGGTCGTGGAACAGCAGGCCGGGAATCAGAAGCAGCGCGATTATGTTGGCCGCAAAGGTAATGGTCACCAGAAGATTCAGCGTCTTCGCCAGCTTTTGCCCCTTGGTCTGTTCCATGGAAAATCCCTCCTTATCTTACCCGGAGGATACCACAGGGCACATCGTTTGTCAATGAATTTTTATTGTTTTTCGATAAATTCATGGAGAAGCAGCGGGGCCGGCACGACGGCCGGCCCCGCGCTGCCGGTTCCCGCATCATACCAGCGCCTGGGCGTATCGCTTCAATTCCTTCCGCCGCTCCCGCCAGTCGGGCATTCTTGCGTCCATGGCGGCGCAGAAGCCCGGGCCGTGGTCGGGGTGGAGGAAGTGGACCAGCTCGTGGAGGGCCACATAGTCCCTTAAACATTCGGGACAGCGGGCCAGGGCGGTATTCAGGGTGATGTACCCCTGCCGGTAGTGGCAGTTGCCCCACTGGCTTTTCATCTTCCGCAGCTTTATCTGGGGCATAGGCACGCCGCCCCCGGCCACCAGGGGGTAGACCCGGAGGACGGCCTCCCCCAGCAGCTTGGCACAGGTCTTCCGGTCCGGCTCCGGGGGCAGGGGTGGGGCCTCCCGCCGCTGGGAGAGGTGCCCTGCGATCCAGCGGCACTTCTCCACAATGAAGGCGTCCGCCTGCTCCGCCGGACAGCGCAGTGGGACGGTGAGCACCACCTCCCCGCTCCGCTCCAGGCGGAGGTTCAGGTTCTTCACCCGCTTTTTCACCAGCCGGTAGGTGATGGCCCCCTCCGGCGTGGCCGCCATGCGGTACTGCTCCATCGCGCTCCCCCTCTCGTCACGTCCCTCGTATTGTAGCAGGCCCGGCCGGAAAACACAAGGCGGGGCGCACGCCGAAAACCTCGAATTGATTCCCGCTGCGGGGCATGCTATAATAGAAAAATCAGAGGCGGCCGCCCGTTGGAGCGGCCTGATTTTATGAGTCTAGGATGTTGCGCATATGGAGAACAGACAACTGACGGTGGGTATTCTGGCCCACGTGGACGCGGGCAAGACCACCCTGTCCGAGGGACTCTTATATGAGAGCGGCCAGCTGCGCCGCCTGGGCCGGGTGGACCACGGGGACGCCTTTCTGGACACGGACCGGCAGGAGCGGGAGCGGGGCATCACCATCTTCTCCAAGCAGGCGGTGCTCCCCCTGGAGTCCATGACCATCACCCTGCTGGACACCCCCGGCCACGTGGACTTCTCCAGCGAGATGGAGCGCACCCTCCAGGTGCTGGACTACGCCATCCTGGTCATCAGCGGCACCGACGGGGTGCAGGGACACACACTCACCCTGTGGCGGCTGCTGTCCCGGTACCATATCCCCACCTTCCTGTTCATCAACAAGATGGATCTGGCGGGGGCGGACCGGGAGGCCCTGCTGGACCAGCTGCGCCAGCGGCTCAGCGCGGGCTGCGTGGACTTCTCCGCCCCCGGAGGCAGCTGGCAGGAGGACGCCGCCGTGTGCGACGAGGG
>CASEKM010000194.1:6526-10332 GCA_949288405.1 uncultured bacterium
ATCTTGGAGAAGTACCTGGAGACGGGGGCGCTGGAGGACGGGGACGTGGTCTCTCTCATCCGCCACCGGAAGGTGTTCCCCTGCTGGTTCGGCTCCGCCCTGAAGCTGGAGGGGGTGCGGGAGTTTTTACAGGGGGTGGAGCGGTACGCCGCCCCCCCGGTCTACCCCCAGCAGTTCGGGGCCAAGGTGTTCAAGATCGCCCGGGACCCCCAGGGGGTGCGCCTCACCTATTTGAAGGTCACCGGGGGCAGCCTGAAGGTGAAGGCCCTTCTCACCAACCAGCGGCCGGACATCTCCCTCCCGGCGGACCAGGTGTGGGAGGAGAAGGCGGACCAGCTGCGGATCTACTCCGGCGCCCAGTTCCGGGCGGCAGACTCCGTCCCCGCCGGCGGGGTGTGCGCCGTGGCGGGGCTGAGCCGCACCCACGCCGGGGAGGGGCTGGGCTTTGAGCCCGAGTCCCCCATCCCCCTGCTGGAGCCGGTCCTCTCCTATCAGGTCATCCTCCCCCAGGGGGCCAACGTGCACACCGCCCTGAAGCAGCTGGGGGAGCTGGAGGAGGAGGACCCCCAGCTCCATGTAGCCTGGAGCGAGCAGGCCCGGGAGATCCGCCTGCAGCTCATGGGCCCGGTGCAGCTGGAGGTGCTCACCCGGCTCATCCGGGACCGGTTCGGCCTGGAGGTGTCCTTCAGCACCGGGAGCATCCTCTACAAAGAGACCATTGCCGCCCCGGTGGAGGGGGTGGGCCACTTCGAGCCCCTGCGCCACTACGCCGAGGTCCACCTGCTGCTGGAGCCCGCCCCCAGAGGCTCCGGCCTCCGCTTCGCCACCGCCTGTCCCGAGGACGTGCTGGACCGGAACTGGCAGCGGCTCATCCTCACCCACCTGATGGAGAAGGAGCACCTGGGGGTGCTCACCGGCTCCCCCATCACCGACCTGACCATCACCCTGCTCACCGGCCGGGCCCACGTGAAGCACACCGAGGGGGGCGATTTCCGCCAGGCCACCTACCGGGCGGTGCGCCAGGGGCTCATGCAGGCCCAGAGCATCCTGCTGGAGCCCTGGTACGACCTGCGCCTCCTGCTCCCCCCCGACCAGGTGGGCCGGGCTATGTCCGACCTCCAGCGGATGGGGGGCGAGCTCCAGGCCCCGGAGCCGGAGGGGGAGTACACCCTCCTGTGCGGCTCCGCCCCCGTGTCCGGCCTCCAGGACTACGCCGCCCAGGTGGCCGCCTACACCCGGGGACTGGGGCGGCTCACCCTCACCCCGGCGGGATACCAGCCCTGTCCCAATCAGGCGGAGATCGTGTCCCAGCTGGGCTACGACGTGGAGCGGGATGTGGACAACACCCCCGACTCGGTGTTCTGCGACCACGGGGCGGGGTACATCGTTCCCTGGGACCAGGTGCCCCAGTTCATGCACGTGGACAACGGGCTGGAGCTGGGGGAGCCGGAGGAGGATGCGGCCCCCGCCGCCCCGCCCCTCCCCCGGAAGGGCTCTGTTTACTCCGGCTCTCTGGAGGGGGACGACGAGCTCATGGCCATCTTCGAGCGCACCTACGGCCCGGTCCAGCGCCGGGACTTCCGGCCCCAGGCCAAGCCCCGCCGCCGGGACGAGCTGCCGGAAAAGCAGGCCATCAAGACCCCGGAGGACCTGGGCCCGGAGTACCTGCTGGTGGACGGGTACAACATCATCTTCGCCTGGGACGAGCTGAAGTCCGTCGCCCGGGACAACCTGGACGCCGCCCGCCAGCGGCTCATGGACCTGATGAGCAACTACCAGGGGTACAAAAAGTGTCAGGTGATCCTGGTGTTCGACGCCTATAAGGTCCCCCGGGGGACGGGGGAGGTGTCCAAGTACCACAACATCTACGTGGTGTACACCAAGGAGGCGGAGACGGCGGACGCCTATATCGAAAAGACCACCTATGAACTGAGCAAAAAGAAGTACCGGGTGCGGGTGGCCACCTCCGACTACGCCGAGCAGATGATCATTCTGGGCCACGGAGCCCTGCGCCTGTCCGCCACCACCTTCCGCGCCGAGGTGGAGCAGGCCGCCGGGCAGATCGCCGCCCTGCTGAAGCAGCAGAACCGGCCCACCCGGTCCCAGCCGGTAAAGGCCGCCCTGGAGAAGGCCCGCGGCAAAACCTGAATCCTCTCCTCCCCGCCTCTGGGAATATCTTCCTCATAAAACGGGCATTCTTGGAATAGACTGCTCCGCCTCCTTTCTCATGTGAGTTATTCATAAGTAGACTCGTTTTTTGGCGATTTTTTGGGTAGACAGCGGAGGCCGCCCCAGGTACAATAGAGGTAGTTTTCATGTTTTTCCCGCGGGGATGTCTCCGCGTTTTGTGAAGGAGGATCAGGTTATGGATCATAAAGAAGTGCTGAACCGGGTGGACCACACCCTTTTGACTCAGGCGGCTACCTGGGAGGAGGTCCAGGCCCTCTGCGACGAGGGCATGACCTACGAGACCGCGTCGGTGTGCATCCCTCCCCGGTACGTGAAGCGGGCGGCGGAGTATGTGAAGAACCGCCTGAAGATCTGCACGGTGGTGGGCTTCCCCAACGGCTACTCCACCCCGGAGGTGAAGGTGTTCGAGACCGAGGACGCCATCCGCAACGGCGCCGACGAGATCGACATGGTCATGGACATCGGCCTGGCCAAGTCCGGCGACTGGGAGGGCGTGCTGGAGGAGATCAAGGCGGTGAAGGCCTCCTGCAACGGGCACATCCTGAAGGTCATCGTGGAGGCCTGTCAGTTGACTCAGGAAGAAAAAATCGCCGCCTGCCGGGTGGTCTCCATGTCCGGGGCGGACTTTATCAAGACCTCCACCGGCTTCGCCTCCGGCGGCGCCACCGTGGAGGATGTGGCCCTCTTCCGGGACCACATCAGCCCGGACGTGCGCATCAAGGCCGCCGGCGGCATCCGCACCTTTGAGCAGGCCCAGGCCCTGCTGGAGGCGGGGGCCGACCGCATCGGCGCCAGCGCCCTGGTGGCCCTGTACCGCCAGGAGGGGTAAGAGAACCAGAGCAGGGGGGGGCAGATTTTCGTCTGTCCCCCTGTTTTTGTATTGGAAATTTGAAAGAATCCATGGTTTTATGGGCCGGAAAGGCGCTTTGGGAACGCGCCTTGATGGGACAAGTTTCGATATATGAGAACGCAAGCGGCGATATTCCAGAACAGGAGTATCGCCGCTTGCTGTATGTAGGTAAATATGTGCCTTGAGTAAATGCTCATGTGCCATAAAGTAACACACAAGAACTTATTAGACAGCAGACCACTATTCCGCAGCATGATACAGATTTTAAGGGTTATTCTCCACTTCACGATATGCTTTCGGAGAATAGCCCGTTTTTTCTCTAAAGCATTTTCCGAAATGGCTCATTTGGCGAAAACCAACGCTGGCCGCAATATTGCCAACAGGTTCTCTTGTAGTTTTCAAAAGCTGCGCTGCCATTGACAGACGATATTCAGTGAGATACTTATAAGGCGTAGTATTCAGACTTAATTTGAAACATCTGGAACACTCTGATTTGCTGATATTTGCGCTTTTTGATAAATCAGCTAATGTAATGTCCTCTGCGTAGTGTTCTTCAATATAGCGAAGGATTTTTTGCATACGAAGATTGACAACGCTTTCCTTTCCTTCTGGCGGGATTGTTATGTTTTTTCTCATAATTAACCACAGGGCAGAAAGCCGGACTAAAACCTCATAGGCATAAAATGCCGTTTTATTTCTTTCAATCTCTACTAACTGCTGTAATATCACTGTCATATCTTTATGCCAGTCAACAAGGGAAGAAAAC
>CASEKM010000195.1 GCA_949288405.1 uncultured bacterium
ACAATAGTGGAAGTTAAAACAACGTAAAAAATAGTCTTTGTCCCTTAACACAAGGTAGCCATTGCAGGGCTCTTCCCTTCCTGCGGGAGAGGGAACGAAAGAAAGGCTCTCCCCTCACTCACCATAGCCCGTCCGCTCCATCGGCCCGGATTCGTCGCTGAACAGGGCGTAGAGCACGGGGTCTTGCAGCGCGGCGCGCAGGGAGTGGAGCCGGCCGGCTATCAGCACCTCGGCGCGGACGAGGCGCCGGCCGTGGCTGGAGTCCACATCTCCAATGCCATGTGCCGCGCTAAGGGGCTGTATGGCCCGGCCGTCCGGGTAGTGCCACCCATAGATGAAGAGGCGGCCCGGCTCCGTGTGCAGGCGGTTGGTGACGGCTATGTCCTTTTTGTGCCCGGCCATCAGGAAGGGACCGCAGGGCGGCAGGGACGGACAGGCGGCCGACACCAGGGAGTCGTGGCGGGCAAACACGGACAGGGTGGTCATGGTGGAGTCGGGCGTCATGGGACGGGGCACGAGCTTCAGCGTGGCGTGCCGGTGAATCAAGTCGGACAGCTTGCGCGTGGGCAGCACGGCACCATAGTGGTCGGCCACGCGCTGCGCCGTGCGGGGCAGCAGGGGCAGACGCAAACCGTCGGCATCGCTCCCCAGGGCCAAGAAGTCGGGCAGGACGCAGAGCACCACCTCGTGACGGCGGCCCTGCGCATCGGCCAGCGTGTCTTTCAGATAGAACGGCCGGCGCAGGCGTTGGGGCACATTGCCGTTCGTCAGTTCCCTAAAAGCCAAGGAGTCGCGCGCCTCCGCATCCATGTCCGCAGCCATCCGCACGAAGTCGGAACCCGTCATGACTCCCTCGTCGCGGGGCGGGAAGGGGAACGGATGGGGGTAGCACACGGAGTCCTGCACGTAGGCGCGGTAGGCGGGTGTCTTCATGAAACGGTAGCCTTGGCTTTCGAGCGGGGTGCCCGCAAGCAGGGAGTGGATGTAGCCGTTGCGTTCCACCAGTATGGTGTGGTATATCTGCCGTTCCGGATTCTTCCACTACGGTGTACGGCCCCGCGACGCAGTCGGTGGGCGGCTCGAAAAGCGTTGTCGTTACGTCCGCGGGCGGTGGCAGCCTGACGCTGTTCAACGCTTCGGCAAATACGGTGGATTTCACCAACGTGGTCCTTTCCGTATTGAAACTCGTGTGATTTTTGCGGAAAGCCGGATGCGGCTATTTTGCTTAATTTGTATCCCGAGCATTTGCAGTGGCATGGTTCTCACGAAACGTATTATCGTGACAAATGTCATATGGTTTGCCGTGCCGGGGCGGCTTTCGTTAATGGAGCAAACGAGCCGGCACGCACTTTGACGCAGCCCTTTCATCCGATATGGTTCAATGTAGATGAGGGATTTTCTTTGAAAGACGGCTTTTTTTGTGACGGAATACGCCCTTTGTTTCCTGTCTCCTCCTTGCCTTTGAAGTGGTGGTAGATGGCCCCCTTGGACAGGTGGGTGGCGTCCATGATATCCTGCATGGAGGTCTCGTCATACCCCTTTTGGGCAAAGAGCCGTGCGGCGGTCTCCAAAATGAGCTGAACGGTCTGTTCCGGGTGTTTGTTTCGGGCCATGGCGCTCCTTTCCTTCAAACAGACCGACGGTCTGTTTGAATCTTATCACAAGGGAGTTCCCCTGTCAACTTAAACTTGCGATGAACTGCCGGGCCACCCGGGGAGTCCGCCCCGCGTGGCGGATCTCCCACTCCATGGCCTTGGCGTGGAGGACCTCCCGGTTCATCTCCACGTGGTACAGCCCGGCCAGGTGGTCGATGAGGGCCAGGTACTCCGTCTTGCTCATGGTCATATAGGGGATGCGCAGGCCGAAGCGCTCGGCCAGGGCGGTCTTTTCCGAGATGGTTTCAAAGGCGTCCACCTCGTCCCCTGCCCGGTCGGAGAAGGTCTGCCGCACCAGGTGGCGGCGGTTGGAGGTGGCGTAGATGGCCACGTTGGGGGGGCGCTTCTCCAGTCCCCCCTCCAGGATAGTCTTCAGGGAGGAGTAGGTCTTGTCGTCCTGGTCGAAGGCCAGGTCGTCGATGAACAAAATGAAGCTCTGCCGCCGCCCGGCCAGGGAGCGGATGAGCCGGGGCATGCCCACCAGATTCTCCTTCTGGATCTCGATGAGCCGCAGGTTCTCCATGCCGGGGAGATAGAGCATGGACTTCACCGTGGCCGACTTGCCCGTGCCCCCGTCTCCGAACAGGAGCACGTTGTTGGAGGGCTTTCCCTCCACCAGCAGGCGGGTGTTGTCCAGCACCTGCTTTCGCTGCTGGTCATAGCCCAGCAGCTCCACCGGGTGGGGACAGTCCGGGTCGGCCACCGGCACCAGCTGGCCCTCCTCCCACAGGAAGGCCCGGTATTTGGCATACAGCCCCGCCCCGTAATCCCGGTAGAAGGCATCCAGGTCGTCAAAGGTGAAGGGCGCGCCCTTTTCCCAGGCGGGCAGGGCGGACAGCACAGGGGCGTACTCCTCCCCCAGCAGGGGCGTCAGGGCGAAGCGCACGTCCTCCTCCCCCATCTGGGCCAGGCGGAGCAGGGTCTCCACATCCCGGCGGGCGGCCCCCTCCAGCTCCGGGTCGCACCCGCCGGAGCCGGCCAGCGATCCATAGGGGGTCTCGGTGTACCGCAGCTGGTCCCACAGCCAGGCGCCCAGGCCGGGGTATCCTGCCTCCTTCAGGCGGTAAAAGAGCCGGTCATACTCCTCCAGGGCGGTCTCTCCGTCCCGGGCGGCGACGGCGTCCAACAGATGAAGCGCGCCCTGCAGCAGGGGGGTGTCCAGCAGAGGGCGGCAGTTGGACAGCCCGCGGAGGGCGGCGCGCAGCAGCATCAGATTCATAGTGAAGTCCCTCTCTCTTGTATGGAATATCCCAATTGTAATGTCTGCCGCCGCCCTTGTCAACGGCTGTGGGGGTGTGATACAATGGACCGGCTTAGACCAGAGAAAGGATAGAGACGGCTGGGGGACGGCCAGCGGGCCGCTCCGCCGGATTATATTGATATGGTATCCATTGGAGGAATTGAAATCAAAACACCCCTGGCTCTGGCGCCCATGGCGGGGGACCATCTGCCGGGAGCAGGGGGCGGGTCTCACCTGCACCGAGATGGTCAGTGCCAAGGCCCTGTGCTACCAGGACAAGAAGACCATCCCCCTGCTCCAGCTGGGAGAGGGGGAGCACCCCGCCGCCGCCCAGATCTTCGGCAGCGACCCGGTGTGCATGCAGGAGGCGGCGGCCATCGCCCATGAGGTGTCCGGGGCCGACTTCATTGACATCAACATGGGCTGCCCCGTGCCCAAGGTGGCCAACTCCGGGGACGGCTCCGGCCTGATGCGGGACCCTGACAAGGCGGTGCAGGTGCTGGAGGCGGTGGTCCGGGGGGCGGGCTGTCCCGTCACGGTGAAGTTCCGCCTGGGCTGGGACAAGGGCTCCATCAACTGCGTGGAGTTCGCCCAGGCCATGGAGCAGGCGGGAGCCGCCGCCGTGGCCGTCCACGGCCGCACCAAGGTGCAGATGTACGCCGGCACCGCCAACTGGGACTACATTCGCGAGGTGAAAAAGGCGGTGAAGATCCCCGTCATGGCCAACGGGGACGTGTTCAAGGCGGAGGACGCCCCGCGCATCCTGAAATACACCGGGGCGGACGTGGCCATGATCGGCCGGGGGGTGTTTGGCAACCCCTGGATCTTCGCCCAGTGTAAGGCCGCCCTGGAGGGGCGGGAGATCCCGCCCATGCCCCCACTGTCGGAGCGGTGCGACACGGCGGTGCGGCAGTTTGAGCTGTCCGCCGCCAACAAGGGGGAGAAGATCGCCTGCCTGGAGGCCCGGCGGCACTACGCCTGGTATTTAAAGGGGGTCCCCCACGCGGGCTACTATAAGGAGCAGATCGTGAGGATCACCACCCTGGAGGACGTGTACCGGGTCACCAAGGGGATCAAGAGGGATCTGTGCAGAGAGTGAAGAGTGAAAGAGTGAAGAGTGGAGAGAACAAACTGGAGGAAAGGGAGTATGTTTTCCTCGGCCTCAACGCTCTGCTCTGAAAGAAGGGAAGCGGAGTTCATGGGAGAGGTAATCCAAATCCGCCCCGCCGTTCCGGCGGACATGGAGGCGGTGGGGCGGCTGTACACCGACAGCTGGCAGCGGACCTACCGGGGGCTGCTCCCAGATCAGGAGCTGGACGAAATGACGGCGGAGGCCAGCACGAAAAAGTGGGCCTCCTATCTGGAGCGGAAGGAAAACGCCATGTTCGTCCTGGAGAGAAGCGGTGCTGTGGCCGGCTTCGCCGCCTGCCGCCCCCTTCCAGAGCGGGAGAACAGCGCTCTTTTGGATTCCCTCCATGTGGCCCCGGAGGCCCAGGGGGGCGGCTGGGGCCGGAAGCTCATTGTCCAGGCAGCCCGTTGGGCGAGGGAGCGGGGATACCGGGAGCTGACAGTCTATGTGGTGCAGGGCAATCACCGGGCGGAGCGCCTCTACCGGAGGCTGGGAACCAGAGAGCTGTACTCCTTCCACGACTGGGACGGCGCCCTCTCCTGGGCGCTGGTCTGGGAGGATTTGGAGGCTTTAGAGGAATTAGAAATGAGTAATTTGCCGGCCGGCGAAGAAATTGGTTGAGTTGCTTTCGCAATTTCTCATTCCTAATTTCTAATTAAAAAAAGGGGGACAGGGCATGACACAGACAGAGGGGGAGCTGGTGTCCCGGGCCAGGGCCGGGGACGCGGGGGCCTTTGAACAGCTGATGCTGGCCAGCCAGGACCGGGTGTACACCCTGTGCCTGCGGATGACCGGGAACCGGGAGGACGCCCTGGACCTGGCCCAGGAGGCCTTCCTCAACGCCTGGCGGGGGCTGGCCTCCTTCCAGGGGAACAGCAGCTTCTCCACCTGGGTGTACCGCCTGGCCAGCAACGCCTGCATCGACTTCCTGCGAAAGCGGAAGCGGCGGCAGGAGCACGAGAGCGCCGCCTCTCTGGACGACGAGGAGGCCCCTCTCCCGGAGCCGGCGGACCCGGGGGCCACCCCGGAGGAGGCGCTGGAGCGCGCCGAGCTGCGCCGGGCGGTGGAGCGGGGCCTCCAGGCTTTGCCCGAGCACCACAGGCAGGTGCTGGTCATGCGGGAGCTGTCCGGCCTGTCCTACCAGGAGATCGGGGAGACGCTGGGCCTGGATCTGGGGACGGTGAAGTCCCGCATCGCCCGGGCCAGGCTGGCCCTGAAAAATTTTCTGACGGAGGAGGGGAACTTTTCTCCCGGCCCGCCGTCTAAGAAATCGGAAGCAAACAAGTGTAAGCCGGGGAGGTGAGGGGAAATGCTGTCCTGTGAGATGTGTCTGGAGCGGATGAGTCTGGCTCTGGACGCCCCCCTGTCCCTGGAGGACCGGCGGGAGCTGGAGGACCATCTGGCCGTCTGCCCGGAGTGCCGGGCGGCCTATGAGGCTCTGTTTCAAATGGAAGACGCGCTCCGGGAGATCGGTGAGACCCCCGCTCCGGCGGAGCTGTCCGCCCGGGTGATGGAACAGATCCGCGCAGAGGAGGAACGCCGCCCCGCCCCCCTGCGGAGACGGGCCCGCTGGCGCGGCTTTGCCGGTCTGGCCGCCTGCGCGGTGCTGTGCCTGGGTGTGTGGTACGGCGGCGCGCAGCTGGACCGGTCCGGCGTCGTCCTGGAGCCCGCCCCGGCCCTCCAGTCCTCGGAGGAGGGGGTTGCCGCCGCCGGTCCGGCCCAGGAGCAGACGGCCGGCGGCGGGGAGGACGTCTCCGCCGCCGAAAGCGCCGAAGGAACCGGCGGGGCGGCGGCGCAGAGCCCTTCCCCGGCGGAGGGCCGGGAGACGGAGGTCCGCTCCCTGCCCGCCCAGGCGGAGGTCCCGGCGGCCTTTTCCGGCAAGACGGCGGCCGGCTCCACCCAGTCTGAGGCGGACTCCGCCCTGGACAGCTGGCCGGAGACAGCAGACGGCGGGGAGGTATCTGACCAGCCGCAGCCCGCTCAGGAGGAGCGGGGGAATGGCGGCGCAGGCCAGCAGCCCGCCCAGGAGGCGCCGGACAGTCCCGCCGTCAACGCCGTGACGGCTGCGCCCCCCTGGGGAAGCGGGACCGCACTGTTCCTCCGGGCGCTCCCGGAGGGGGTGGAGGCCCTCCTCCCCCGGGACGGCTGGGTCCAGGAGGGGGACGGGACCCGCTGGCGCCAGACGGCTGCCGAAGAGATGGAGGCCCTCCAGGCCGCGCTGGCCCAGGCCGGCGTGGAGACGGACCTCCCGGAGAAGCCCTGGACCGAGCCCTGCGCCCTGGTCCTGCTCCCGACGGAGACGCCCTCCGCGGAGCTGGAACAGCTCCCCAGCTGAACATTTTTCATCCCGCCCGCACAGGGCGGGATTTTTTATGCCGCCAGAAGGTTGGTGAACTTGAACAAAAGCGGCATTTTTGGATACTTTTACGAAAAGAGCGGACTTTTTCAGGAGGAAAGCCGCCGCCGGCCCGTGGAAGCGCCCGAAAAAACAGTTGCCAGAAGCGCTGTTTTACGTTATAATAACCAACAGATTGTACCATGGGCGGAGGGGCAGGCCCCTCCACTGTGTGACACCGACGTTTCATTTTAAGGAGTGGAAGCAACCATGAGCTATTCTGTACAAAACATCCGCAACGTCTGCCTGCTGGGCCACAGCGGGAGCGGCAAGACCGCGCTGACGGAGAGCCTGCTCTATATGACCGGCGCCATCGACCGCATGGGCAAGGCCGCTGACGGCAACACCGTGTGCGACTATGA
>CASEKM010000196.1 GCA_949288405.1 uncultured bacterium
CGCATTCTCAGTATAGCAAAGGGAGCTTTTATTTCCTACTCTCCGCTAAAGCTCTTACGGAACTCCCCGGCATAGCCGGGGGTTTTCGGGCTACAAAAAGACTTGTAAACAGAAATGTTCCATTTGCACCAAAAAGATAAAAAAGTGGTGCATCTGCACCACTTTTGATCAAATTGTATTTCAAATACCAATTTCGGCACTTATTTTTTGGTGCAACTCTATCTGCAAAAGTCTCGTCAATACTGGAAAAATTGATGCATAACATAGAAGAAAACCCCCGATAAACAGGGGTTTTCTTCATGCCGCCTTGTTCTCCAAGGTGACGTCTTGATATGGTACGGGTAGTGGGACTCGAACCCACACGCCTCTCGGCAGAGGAACCTAAATCCACCATACCCGCAGATATGAGCGGCAGAACTGCTGCCGCTATTTTATCCCCTCTGTTTTTACACGGCGAGGAACCGAGGCGGAGCATATCGCTTGATCCGCGGTTATAAAAACAGGACAAGCCTGTTTTTACCAGAGAACTCGCTGCGGCGAACGGCAGCCGGAAAACCTGCCCCGAGGCGGCGCGCCCGCAGGGCCCCTGCCTTCAGGAGTGGAGCTTCCGCTCTTAAAGATACACAAAAGCGGCGGGAAAGTCAAGAGTTCCCTGTCCTCCCGCGGCAAAATCCCGGATGCGCCCGCCCTGCGGCGGGACGCGGCGGAAAAAGTTTGAAAGTTAGGGTTGACAAACTCTCTGCTCGGACGTATAATCTCCTTGAAATTAGCGATAGCTAATTTTATTTTTGCCGACAAGTTAGCACACGGCAATTCAAGTGCCGGCGGCTTGACTTGATTGGATCGGGAACGGTGGTATCAGAATGAAGTTAACAGATGCAGTAGAGGGACAGGAATATGTCATCCATCAAATCGACACAGATGACGAGGAGATGAACTCCTTTTTGTTCTCTCTGGGCTGTTACAGCGGGGAGAAGATCACGGTGATCTCCCACATCCGGGGAGGCAGCATCGTGGCCATCAAGGATGCGCGGTATAACTTCGACCGGCAGTTGTCCGATGCGATCATCCTCTAAGCGGCGGGGCAGCGTTTGCTGCCCCTTTCCCGGCGGCATAAGTTAGTTATCGCTAATCAAAAAGACTTCGGATGGGTGCATCCGAGAGGGAGTTAGACCAGCAAATGATTGATCAAGGGAGGAATTTGATATGAGAATTGCTCTGACCGGAAATCCCAATTCCGGGAAAACCACCATGTACAACGCGCTCACCGGCCGGAATGAGAAGGTGGGCAACTGGGCGGGTGTCACGGTGGAACGAAAAGAACACCCCATCAAAAAGACCTACTACAGCGGTTCGGAGCAGCTGATCGCCGTGGACCTGCCCGGCGCCTACTCCATGTCCCCCTTCACCAGTGAGGAGAGCATCACCAGCTCCTATGTGAAGAAGGAGCACCCCGATGTGATCATCAACATCGTGGACGCCACTAATCTGAGCCGCAGCCTGTTCTTCACCACCCAGCTGCTGGAGCTGGGCATTCCCGTGGTGGTGGCCCTGAACAAGAGCGACATCAACGAGAAGAAGGAGACCCGGATCGACGAGCAGCTGCTGTCCCAGAAGCTGGGCTGTCCGGTGATCAAGACCGTGTCCACCTCCCAGGAGGGCCTGAAGGCCGTGGTGGAGGCCGCCGTGGCCCACGCCAACCAGGTCCAGGAGGCCCCCTACCGGGAGGGCGACATCGACCTGACCGACAAGAAGGTGGTGGAGGAGGCCGACCGCAAGCGCTTCCAGTTTGTCAACGAGCTGGTCCCCCAGGTGGAACAGCGGAAGGTTTTCACCAAAGACAAGAACAGCGGCGACGCCATCGACGCCGTCCTCACCAAGCCTATCTTCGGCATCCCCATCTTCGCGGTGGTCATGTTCCTGGTGTTCCAGATCTCCCAGGTGTGGCTGGGCCCCTGGATCGCGGACGGCTATGAGTTTGCCGACGGCACGGTCATTCCCGGCCTGGTCCCCCTGATCGAGACCTTCCAGGGCTGGGTGGGCGAGCTATTTGCCGACGCCAACCCCCTCCTGTCCGCCCTGCTGGTGGACGGCATCATCGGCGGCGTGGGCGCGGTGGTCGGCTTCCTGCCCCTGGTGATGGTGATGTACTTCCTCATCGCTCTGCTGGAGGACTGCGGCTACATGTCCCGGGTGGCGGTGGTGCTGGACCCCATCTTCAAGAAGGTGGGCCTGTCCGGCAAGTCCGTGATCCCCTTCGTCATCACCACCGGCTGCGCCGTCCCCGGCATCATGGCCACCCGCACCATCCGCAACGAGCGGGAGCGCCGGGCCACCGCCATGCTGGCCCCCTTTATGCCCTGCGGCGCCAAGATCCCCGTCATCTCTCTGTTTGCCGGTGCCTTCTTTGACGACGCGGGCTGGGTGAGCTTTCTGATGTACTTTACCGGCATCGTCCTCATCTTCCTGGGCGCCCTGCTGGTGAACAAGGTCACCGGCTATAAGGTCCGCAAGTCCTTCTTTATCATCGAGCTGCCCGAGTACAAGACCCCCTCCCCCTGGTTCGCCTTCAAGTCCATGTGCAGCCGGGGCGCGGCCTACATCAAGAAGGCGGCCACCATCATCCTCCTGTGCAACACGGTGGTCCAGATCATGCAGACCTTTACCTGGAGCTTCCAGGTGGCGGAGAGCGCGGACGCCTCCATCCTGGCCTCCATCGCCTCCCCCTTCGCCGTGCTGCTGGTGCCCATCGTGGGCGTTCTCAGCTGGCAGCTGGCCGCCGCCGCCGTCACCGGCTTCATCGCCAAGGAGAACGTGGTGGGCACCCTGGCCGTGTGCTTCGTGGGGCTGGAGAACCTGATCGGCACCGACAGCGACGAGTTTGCCCTGGTGGCCGGGGCCGGAGCGGAGGCCGCCGGGATCATGGCCATCACCAAGGTGGCCGCCCTGGCCTACTGCATGTTCAACCTGTACACGCCCCCCTGCTTCGCCGCCATCGGAGCCATGAACTCCGAGATGAAGAGCGCCAAATGGGTGTGGGGCGGCATCGGGCTGCAGCTGTGCACCGGCTACGCCGTGGCCTATCTGGTGTACACCGTGGGCACCCTGATTACCGCCCCTGAGACCCTGAACGGGACGGCCGCCGTCGGCGGGCTTGTGGGCATCCTTGTGATGATCGCGCTGGTGGTCACTCTGGCCCGCCGGGCCACCCGGAGCATCCAGGAGGAGTACCGCCTGGATGCCGCCGGCACCGCCGCCAGCCGGTAAGGAACCGCCATGGTGAGCAATATGATCCTGGGTGCCATCCTCCTGGCCATTGTGGCCGCTGTGGTGGTCTATCTCTACCGCGCCAAAAAGCGGGGGGAGACCTGCATCGGCTGTCCCTATGCCAAGCAGTGCGGGAGCGGCTCCTGCGGCGGGCACAGCCGCAATTCCCATCCCCATGCCAAGGGCACACATCCATAATAAACCGGAGGGGACGCGGCAAAAGCTGCGTCCCCTCCGGCCATCGTCGGAAAAAGGAGCGATTCACCATGGAAAACGCGATTTTGATTGTCCTAATCGCTGCCGCCGTGGCGGTGGGCGTGTGGCAGGTCCTACGCCGTGTCCAGGGCAAGGGAGGCGGCTGCTGCGGCGGGGGCGGGAGTTACACCCCCAAGAAAAAGAAACTCGCCCACGCGGTGGGAAAGAAGACCTTCCGTGTGGAGGGGATGAGCTGTGCCCGCTGCCAGGCCCGGGTGGAGGAGGAGGTCAACGACATCCAGGGAGTGGCGGGACGCGCCGACTGGAAAAAGGGCCTGCTGACCGTTCAATATGACCATCCCGTAGACGATGAAGTAATCCGCCGGAAAGTGGAGCGAGCCGGCTACCATATTACGGGCGTCCTGTGACACCCAAAGACCCTCTGCCGCTCCACCCACGGAGTGCTGACGTTATCTTACAGAAAAGTCCCTGGAACGGTTCGTGTGAAGTGACCCCAAAAAGTTAGACAATATTTCTGTTGAAAAATTGTTTAAGCAGCCGAAAGGGCTTGTTGTCTGTGAATTGCAGGCGGCAAGCCCTTC
>CASEKM010000197.1 GCA_949288405.1 uncultured bacterium
GCTGTCCCAGTGGCCGGTGCAGATCAAGCTGGTCCCCCTCCAGGCCCCCTATTTCCAGGGGAAGAAGCTGCTGGTGGCCGCCGACTGCACCGCCTACGCCTACGCCGGGTTCCACGAGCGCTTCATCCGGGACCACATCACCCTGGTGGGCTGTCCCAAGCTGGACGGGGTGGACTACAGCGAGAAGCTCACCGAGATTTTCCGCCGCAACGACCTGAAGAGCGTCACCGTGGTGCGCATGGAGGTCCCCTGCTGCGGCGGGATCGAGCTGGCGGTGCAGAAGGCCCTTCAGGACAGCGGGAAGATGATCCCCTGGCGGGTGGTGACCATCTCCACCGACGGGCGGGTGCTGGAGGAGCGCTGACCGCCCCCCTGAAAAACAGAGGCCCCGGGCTCCGGCAAATGCCGGCGCCCGGGGCAATTTTTCTGCCCGCTCCGGGGCGCAGAGGGCCGCCCGGGAGCAGGAGAGATGTCTGTTGATCTCGGTCTTGTCAGCGGAGGACCCGGCAGGGGCTCAGGGAGCGGAACTGGCGGGTCATGGTCAGGCACAGGTCGTTGTAGTAGTCCAGATAGGCTTTCTTCTGCTGGCGCTGGACCCTCTGGCGCTCTTGGAGCAGCTTCCAGGCCTCGCAGGATTTGTGGCAGCCGGCATGGTAGTGGGGGCAGGTGCCCTGACAGGGAAGCATGGCGAAAAACTCCTCTCGCAGCAAGATGTACTGCCTCCGGGCCGCCTGAAACACAACAGACGCCGCAGGGCGAAACGCGCACCAGCGTTCTGCCCCACAGCGTCTGTGGTGTTTTCAGGGGGGAAGGAGCGGACAGGCGCAGCCTGACCTGGAACTCCCAGAGGGATGCCCCGGCGCCGTTGACCCGTCATGGAAACCTCCTCCTTCCCATCGGAAGCTGTCTCTATTGTATCAGAGGGCGGGAGGGGTTTCCAGCCGTATCCTGTAAAATTTTTTGAAAATTTCTGTCAGGCGGTCACGCCTCCGGGCCCTTTTCCGGGGCGGTCTCCCCCTCCTCGGAGGGGGCCGGGGCCCGGAAGAGGAAGGTGCGCCCCTCCCGGCCCTGGAAGATGGCGGAGCCGTCCTCCTCCCCCTTCAGGGCGAGGAGCTGGGGCAGCAGGTAGGGGGCAAACACCGTGGCGTCCCCCTCCCCCATGCGGCCCAGGGGGCGGCCGCTGAGGATGTAGCCCTGGAGAAACTCGGTGAGCCGGCCGCCGGTGACCTCCGGCCGGCCGCAGGGCAGAAAGCACCGGCTGGCCCCGGAGCGGGCCGCCTTGGCCCCGGCGATGACGGCCTGGCTCAGGGGCCGGTTGGCCGACACCACCACCTTGTTGAAGCCGAAGTCCCGGATGGCCTCGTCCAGCACCCCGGGCCGGGTGACCACCGTCACCCGCAGGCCCAGCATGGCGTCCGCCGTCTGGCGGGCGGCCTCGAAGGAGTGGCGGTACAGGGGCTTGCCCCGGTGGGCCGCCAGCAGGGCCTGGTCGTCCAGACCGGGCAGCCCCGCCGCCAATACAATAAGATCGATCATGGTTGGATCTCCGCCTCTCTGTCTGCCGGGGCCTGGCCCCGGGAATGGTCTGCTGCCTATTATACCGCAGATGGGGGAAAAGCGCCACCCCAATCTGGAGCCCCCCGCTTTTCTCCCGAAAACCGGGAGAGAACGTGCCTTTCCCGGAAAATTTTCCTGGTTTTCAATTTGAGTTTACACTTTTTCCACAGGTTTTTCCACACCGTCGGACTCCCCCACGATCCAGCGCACCGGGGTGGTCTCAAAGGAGTCGGCGGTCTGGAAGAGCAGCTCCATAAAATACTTGGCAAAGTGGGTCAGATAGCGCTGCCGGTGCCGCAGCAGGGAGAGGGGGTGCTCCACGGGGGCGCCCTGGTCCCAGAGAGGAAAAATGTTCACATGGGAGTCCAGCTGTCCCCGGCCGGCCACCAGGTTCATGTGGGTGCAGTAGCTGGCGGCCAGCCCCTTGGCGATCAGGGGGAGGGTCTGGGCGGTGGAGGGGGCGGAGAAAATCACCTGGGGCTGGATCTTCTCCCGGGCGAAGATGTTCTGGATGCGCCCGCCCAGCCGGTTGGACATCAGGATGAAGGGGAGGCGGGCAAAGTCGGAGAGCACCGCCCCCTCGGCGGAGCGGCGCTTGATGTCCCGCACCTCCTGGGGGGAGTAGTGCTGCTGGAGCAGGCCGTCGGGCACGCACAGGTAGATGGGGTCCCGCAGGAGCTCCTGGGCCACCAGCTCCGGGGAGTAGGTGCCCGAGAGGACGACGGCGAAGTCCAGCTCCCCGTCGGCCACCTGCCGCTCCAGCCCCAGGGAGAGGCCGTCCACATAGCGCACCTCCACCCGGGGATAGCGCCGGTAGAAGGCGGGGATGATGCGGGGGAAGAAGTGGGTGCCCCGCACCATGCTGGCCCCCACCCGCAGGGTGCCCCGCTCCTGGTGCTCGATGTCGGAGAGGATGTCCATCAGGTTGCGCTCCTCCTTCCCCATCACCTGGGCGAAGGAGAGCACGAACTCCCCGGCGCAGGTGAGGGCGAGGGCGGGCTTGCGGTAGAGGAGCTGGACGCCGTAGTACTGCTCCAGCCGCTGGATGTGGTTGCTCAGGGTCTGCTGGGAGATGTACAGCCGCTGGGCGGTGCGGGTCATGTTCAGGTCCTTGGACAGCTCCTGAAAGTAGTAGAGACTGGTGAGATCCATGGTGTGCCCTCCCCTACAAAGTTTCTTTGTAGAAAATTGAAAATTTTCCTGTTTTACTTTTTGACTCGTCCATATTACCATGATTAAAACAAAAAGGCAACAGCCCTTGTAAAACATGCACAAAAACTGAGGAGGTATTTTGTATGGCAATTCGAGTGCTGCTCCCCCAGCCCATTCTGCCGGCGGGGTATGAGTTCCTGCGGGAGCACGGGTACGAGGCGGTGGACGGCCGGGGCTTCACCGAGGACGACATCGTGGCCGACATCGCCGACTGCGACGCCATCATCGTCCGCACCGCCAAGATCACCAAGCGCATCTTTGACGCCGCCCCCAAGCTGAAGATCCTGGCCCGCCACGGGGCGGGCTATGACGGGGTGGACCTGCAGGCCGCCCGGGAGCACGGGGTGCTGGTATGCACCGCCGGCGGGGCCAACGCCATCTCGGTGGCCGAGCTGACCATCTTCTACATGCTCTACTGCTCCCGGAACTTCAAGAAGGTGGAGAAGCTGTACCTGGAGGACTACCGGAAGGCCAAGATGGGCGTCCCCAAGACCGAGCTGGAGGGCAAGACCCTGGGCCTGGTGGGCCTGGGCAACATCGGCAAGCTGGTGGCCAAGAAGGCCGCCCTGGGCTTTGACATGACGGTGCTGGCCTACGACCCCTTCGCCAAGGCCGAGGGCCTGCCTGAGTACATCCAGCTGGTGCAGGACCGGGACGAGATCTTCAAGCAGTCCGACTACGTCTCCCTCCACGTGCCCGCCACCCCCGAGACGGTCCACTCCATCAGCGACCGGGAGTTCGACCTGATGAAGGAGACCGCCTACCTCATCAACGCCGCCCGGGGCTCCATCGTGGACGAGCCCGCCCTGGTGCGGGCCCTGGAGGCCGGGAAGATCGCCGGCGCCGGCCTGGACACCCTGGAGCAGGAGCCCATCGACCCCAGCAACCCCCTGGTGGCCATGGACAACGTGCTCACCGCCCCCCACATCGGCGGCGCCACCAAGGAGGCCTCCAGCCGCTCCTCCGTGGCCTGCGCCCAGGCCATCGACGACTACTTCTCCGGCCGCACCCCCAA
>CASEKM010000198.1 GCA_949288405.1 uncultured bacterium
TTGCGGCGCACCCCATAGGCCACCTTGGTGGAGCCGTCCTCCCACACCTCGCCGATGACCACCGCGTCCTTTTTCTCCGCCCGGGCGGCGGCGTGGACCCCGGCCACAAAGTCGTCGGGGAGCTCGTCGGCCACGTCCAGCCGCCAGCCGTCCGCCCCGGCCCGGAGCCACCGGCGGACCACCGAGTCCCGGTCCCCGAAGATAAAGGCCCGGTAGGAGGGGTCGTGCTCGTTCACCGCGGGCAGGGAGTAGATGCCCCACCAGCTCTCATACTGGTCGGGCCAGTGGATGAAGTTGTACCAGGAGCGGTAGGGGGAGTCCTGGCTCTGCCGGGCCCCCACCTCCGGGTAGAAGCCGTCCCCGTTGAAGTAGCGGCTGACAAAGCCGGTGTGGTTGAACACTCCGTCCAGCATCACCCGCATCCCCCGGCTGTGGGCCTCCCGGCACAGCAGGCGGAAATCCTCCTCGCTGCCCAGCATGGGGTCGATGCTGTGGTAGTCGGCGGTACCGTAGCGGTGGTTCTCCGCCGCCTCGAAAATGGGGCAGAAGTACAGCGTGCCCACCCCCAGGCTCTTCAGGTAGTCCAGCTTCTCCAGCACCCCCTGGAGGCTGCCGCCGAAGAAGTCCCGGTTGCGGATCTCCCCGTTGCGGTCGGGGCGGTACTCCGGCTCGTCCTGCCAGGCGGTGTGGACCCACCGCCCCCCCACCAGGCCGCTGGGGTCGGGCACCTGGGTGCGGCGGAAGCGGTCGGGGAAGATCTGATAGGTCATCCCCTCCCCAAACCAGGCGGGGATCTGCTCCTCCCCGTCGTACACCGTCAGCTGGAAGGGGCCCAGCTGCTCCCCCTTCTTGCCGTCGATCCGCGCCAGGGTGAAGGTGTACCACACCAGACCCACATAGTCCCCGGTGTCCAGGGTGCAGGAGAACAGGTCTATCGCCCCGTCCAGACCCGTCCAAGGCATGGGGATCTCCACCACCTGGTCCTCCCGGAACTCGAACCGGGCGGACAGGGTGGCCCAGGAGTACCCCTCCGCCCGGGGGGGCCGGAGGGTAAACCGCACCCGGGTCCCCGAGGCCACCGCCCCGTAGGGCTCCTTGCACCGCATGTCCCGGGAGTCAAAAATCGTTGGTTCTGTCATGGTATCACCTTTGTTTCAGAGTGGAGAGTGAGGAGTGAAGAGTGGAGAGGACAAAATCCCATCGCCTTCCCCATTTTACGTGAGGCAGGTCCCGGGAGAAAGAGCCTGAGCCGGAGGGCGGCCTATCTTCACTCTCAACTCTCGACTCTTCACTCTGCCTTAATTGTAGTGGTAGCTCCCGCCGCCGATGAACTCCCGCAGGAGGGAGTCCTTATCCACCAGCTCGGGGTCGATGGGCTCAAAGTACTGGAAGGCCTCGATGAGCTCCAGCAGCTCGGCCCGGCGCACATTCTCCTCGGGCACCGCCTGGAGGAGGGGGAGCGCGTAGTGCTTCATCACCGACACCTCATAGGGCAGGGAGGAGTCGAAGATGATGTCCGCCCGGTTCTTGTAGGGGGAGATGTACAGCTTCTCCCCCCGGCGCACGTTGGCCCACATCTCCAGGGTGTCCTCCACATCGGTACCCCGGAAGTTGTAGTCCCGCACCGCCCGGCGGGTCAGCCGCATCCAGGTGCCCTTGAAGCGCAGGACGGAGCCCTCGTTCACGTTGGACCGGGCGGAGATGTACAGCTTGGTGGCCTCCGGGTGGCGGCCGGCGATGTCGTCGTTGAGGGCGTGGATGCCCTCGAACACCACGATCTCATTTTTCCCCAGCTTCAGGGGGCGGCCCCGGCTGTCGTTGCGCATGTGCCGGGCAAACTCATACTTGGGGATCAGGATCTCCTCCCCCCGGGACAGGGCGGTGAAATGCCGGTCCAGCAGGTCCATGTCCAGGCACAGGGGGGACTCGTAGTCGATCTCCCCCTCGGGGGTGCGGGGCGCGGTGCGGGGATTGATGGTGTGAAAGTAGTTGTCCATGGCCACCGCGTGGGTGTTCACCCCCCGGCGCTTGAGCTCCTCGGCGATCTTCATGGCCGTGGTGGTCTTGCCCGAGCCGGAGGGCCCGGACAGGAGCACGATGGGGCTCTTTTCCAGGTTGGACAGGATCTTGTCCGCGGCCAGGGACACCCGCTGGCTGTAGTTGCCGTCGCACTCGGCCAGAAACGCCTGGACGTCCGTCTGGATCCGGCGGTTGATCTCCTGCAGTTGGTAGGCCATGGGGGTAACTCCTTTCTGTTGGTGGGTTTCCGTGCGGGGGCCAGGGGCGGGGCCAGCGCGGCGGGCGGCCAGAGGCCGCCCCTACCGTCCCCCCTGATAAAATTCCCCGATCTCTTCTTTCTGGGCCAAAATTTTCTCCCGGGAGGTCAAATAGTCGTGGGGGTATTTGGGGTTGGGCAGGCGGAGGATGCGGCCCGTCTCCCGGTCCACCAGCTTCGTCACGCCGCCGCCCCCGATGGAGACCACCGTCTGCAGCTCCTCCATCATCACGATGTTATACACGCTCTCCTTGCCGGGGAGACACCAGCCCACATTCTCCAGGGAGCCGGACATATACTTTTGCCGGTACAGGTAGTAGGGCAGATAGCCCCTCTCCCGCAGAACCTCCCGGGAGAAGTCCAGCATCCGGGCGGTCTCCCCTCCGCTGGGGAGGGCGCCGCCCTCCTCCATCAGCCGGGAGCCCTTCTTCAGGGCCAGGGTGTGGACGGTGATATTTTCCGGCCCCATGTCCAGCACCCCCTCCAGGGAGCGGCAGAAGCCGCCGAAGCTGTCCCGGGGCAGGCCGGCGATCAGGTCCATGTTGATGGAGTCGAAGCCCACCTGCCTGGCCAGGGAGTAGGCCTCCAGGATGTCCCCCGGCGTGTGCTTCCGGCCGATGGCCTCCAGCACCGGGCCCTCCAGGGTCTGGGGGTTGATGGAGATGCGCCCCACCCCCTGGTCCCGCAGGACCTCCAGCTTCTCCCGGTCGATGGTGTCGGGCCGCCCCGCCTCCACCGTGTATTCTACGCAGCGCTCCAGGGGGAGATGCCCATAGGCGGCCTGAAACAGCCGCTCCAGCTGTTTGGCGGACAGGGTGGTGGGGGTGCCGCCCCCCACGTACAGGGAGTGGACGGTCAGGCCGCACTCCTTCAAGACCCTGCCGGTATAGGCCAGCTCCTCCAGCACCGCCTCCAGATAGGGCTCCACCAGCTTCAAGGTCCGCCCCACGTCGGCGGACACAAAGGAGCAGTAGGCGCACCGGGTGGGACAGAAGGGGACCCCGATGTACAGGGACACCTGGTCCCGCCTCAGCTGCCGGTCAACGGCCAGGCTGGCCCGGGCGCAGTCCACCGCCAGCTGGGCCCGGGAGGGGGACACCCGGTACTCCCGCTCCAGCTCCGCCCGGGCCTCCTCCGGGGTCTTCCCCCCCAGCATGGCCCGGGTGGGCAGCTTCACCGGGCGCACCCCGGTGAGGGCCCCCCAGGGGGGCTCCTCCCCCAGGATCTCCACCCCGGCCCGGTAAAAGGCCAGCTTCAGGGCGTGCTGGAGGGTGTGGTACACCCGCTCCGGGGTCTCGTCCAGCAGGGAGCTCCCAAGCTGCGCGCTCCCCTGGGCCCGGCCCCCGGGCCGGACCACCCGGGCGGTGACCGCCGTGGTCTCCGGCCCCCGGTCCAGGGAGAACACCGCCTCGTCCTCCGATGGGACATACTCCGCCGGGTACTCGGGCCGCTCGCCGGGGAACAGCATGAGCATCATCTGCTCCACGGAATACTT
>CASEKM010000199.1 GCA_949288405.1 uncultured bacterium
TAGGGAGCGGAAACCCCGGCGGCGGGGGCAAGCCCCCGCCCTACAGACTTTTTCTAACGATACCTGTTCCTTTAAACCGCCCCCTCATCCGCTACCTTTTGGGGAAGGCAGAAAAGAGGCCGGCAGCGAGATCGACATAAAAATAATCCACAAAATCAACGCCGAATGTGGAAAAAAGGAGGGAACCTTATGTACCTGCATCTGGGCCAATCCGTGGTGGTCCCCCATAAAAACATTTTGGGCATCTTCGATCTGGACAACTCCAGCTGGGCCTTTAAGACCCGGGAGTTTCTGGAGCGGGCGGAACAGGCGGGCCGGGTGGTGCCCATCGGGGACGACCTGCCCCGGTCCTTTGTGCTGGTGGGGGACGGGAACGGCCCGCCCACAGTGTATATCTCCCCCCTCTCCCCGGTGGCGCTGCTGCGGCGGGCGGAGAGCAACTCGTTTGAATAAATGCAGAATGCAGGAATGCAGAATGCAGAGTGAAGAAGTCTGGAAAAGCCGGACAAAACAGAAAACAAGACGGCAGAAGCAGCGGGAATAATGGGCAGAAAAACCATTCTGGATTTCTGCATTCTGCCTTCTGCATTTCAAAACTTGGAGGTTATTATGGCAGAAGAACTGGAACTGAATTCCACGCAGGTGGAGCATGAATACGGCGGCTCGGAGATCCAGGTGCTGGAGGGGCTGGAGGCGGTGCGCAAGCGCCCCGGCATGTACATCGGCTCCACCAGCGAGTCGGGCCTGCACCACCTGGTGTATGAGATCGTGGACAACTCCATCGACGAGGCCCTGGCGGGCTACTGCACCGACATCACCGTGACCATCAACCCGGGGGACACCATCACCGTCACCGACAACGGCCGGGGCATCCCCGTGGACATCCAGCCCCAGACCGGCCGGCCCGCCCTGGAGGTGGTGTTCACCATCCTCCACGCCGGCGGCAAGTTCGGCGGCGGCGGCTATAAGGTGTCCGGCGGCCTCCACGGCGTGGGCGCGTCGGTGGTCAACGCCCTGAGCGAGTGGCTGGAGGTCCAGGTCCACAAGAACGGGCAGATCTATGAGATGAAGTTCTCCCGGGGCAAGATCACCCAGGAGATGACCGTGGTGGGCAAGACCGACCACACCGGCACCACCGTCACCTTCAAGCCCGACCCGGAGATGTTCGACACCCTGGAGTACAACTACGACACCCTCCACACCCGCATGCGGGAGGAGGCCTTCCTCAACGCCGGACTGCGCATCCAGACCGTGGATCTGCGCCCCGGCCGGGAGCAGGAGGACGACATGTGCTATGAGGGGGGCATCCGGGAGTTTGTCACCTTCATCAACCGGAACAAGGACGCCCTCCACCCCGACGTGATCTACATGTCCGGGGCCAAGGAGGACGCTATGGCCGAGGTGGCCATGCAGTACAACGACGGCTATAACGAGGTGATGGTCTCCTTCGCCAACAACGTGCACACCCCCGAGGGCGGCATGCACGAGGAGGGCTTCCGCCGGGCCCTGACCAACACCCTCAACGCCTACGGCCGGAAGATCAAAATGCTCAAGGACGACGAGAAGGTGTCCGGCGACGACTGCCGGGAGGGCCTCACCGTGGTCATCTCGGTAAAACTCACCGAGGCCCAGTTCGAGGGCCAGACCAAGGCCAAGCTGGGCAACAGCGAGATCCGCACCCTGGTAAACAACCTGGTGTCCGAGAAGCTGGAGGTCTACCTGGAGGAGAACCCCGCCGTGGGCAAGGTCATCCTGGAGAAGGCCCTCATGGCCAGCCGGGCCCGGGAGGCCGCCAAGAAGGCCCGGGAGTCCGTCCGCCGCAAGACCGCCCTGGGCGGGGCGGCCATGCCCGACAAGCTGCGGGACTGCAACGAGGTCAACCCGGAGCTCACCGAGCTGTACATCGTCGAGGGCGACTCCGCCGGCGGCTCCGCCACCCAGGGCCGGGACTCCCGCTTCCAGGCCATCCTCCCCCTGTGGGGCAAGATGCTCAACGTGGAGAAGGCCCGGGCGGACAAGGTGTACGGCAACGACAAGCTCACCCCCGTCATCACCGCCCTGGGGGCGGGCATCGGGGACGACTTTGACCTGAGCAAGCTGCGCTACCACAAGGTCATCATCATGGCCGATGCCGACGTGGACGGCGCCCACATCCGCACCCTGCTGCTCACCTTCTTCTTCCGCTTCATGCGGCCTCTCATCGAGCACGGGTATGTCTACTCCGCCGTCCCCCCCCTGTACAAGCTCACCCGGGGCAAGGTGACGCGGGTGGCCTTCTCCGACGAGGAGCGGGACAAGGTGTCCGCCGAGCTGCGGGGGGACAACCCCAACGCCAAGGTGGTCATCAACCGCTATAAGGGCCTGGGCGAGATGGACTTCCACGAGCTGTGGGAGACCACCATGGACCCGGAGAAGCGCACCCTGCGGCGCATCACCCTGGACGACGCGGTGAAGGCCGACGAGGTGTTCACCGTCCTCATGGGCGAGAAGGTGGAGCCCCGGAAGGAGTTCATCGAGAAAAACGCCAAGTATGCGGTGAACCTGGATTATTAAGAGTGAAGAGTTGAGAGTTCAGAGTGAAGATAGGCTGCATATATCTTCACTCTCCACTCTTCACTCTCTACTCTATCGATAGATGATGGAGGAACAATAAAACTATGAGCAAGAAGCCCCAATACGACCCGGAGGAGATCCGGTACCCGGACCAGAAGATCGAGATCTCCCCTCTGGTCCCAGAGATGGAGAAATCCTATATTGAATACGCCATGTCCGTCATCGTGGGCCGGGCCCTGCCCGACGTGCGGGACGGTTTGAAGCCGGTCCACCGCCGCATTTTGTACTCCATGTACGAGAGCGGCCTGACCCACGACAAGCCCTTCAAGAAGTCGGCCACCTGCGTGGGCGACGTGCTGGGCAAATACCACCCCCACGGGGACGCGTCCGTCTACGACGCCCTGGTCCGCCTGGCCCAGGACTTCTCCATGCGCTACCCCCTGGTGGAGGGCCACGGCAACTTCGGCTCCATCGACGGCGACCCCCCGGCCGCCTACCGGTACACCGAGGCCCGCCTGGCCCGGCTGTCCGACGAGATGCTCCGGGACATCGAGAAGGAGACGGTGGACTGGGACCCCAACTTTGACGAGACCCTGCGGGAGCCCAAGGTGCTCCCCTCCCGGTTCCCCAACCTGCTGGTGAACGGCTCCAGCGGCATCGCCGTGGGCATGGCCACCAACATCCCCCCCCACAATATGGGGGAGGTCATCAACGCGGTGATCCAGGTGCTGGACCACCCGGAGAGCACCCTCAGCGACCTGATGGAGCACATCAAGGGCCCCGACTTCCCCACCCGGGCCATCATTATGGGCCGGTCGGGCATCCGGGCGGCCTACGCCACCGGCCGGGGCCGGATCACCGTCCGGGCCCGCCACGAGTTCGAGGAGTTCGGCAAGGACCGCACCCGCATCGTCATCACCGAGATCCCCTATCAGGTGAACAAGCGGATGCTCATCAAGAACATGGCCGACCAGGTGGAGGACAAGCGCCTGGAGGGCATCAGCGACATCCGGGACGAGACCGACCGCAACGGCATGCGCATCGTCATCGAGCTCAAGCGGGACGCCAACCCCCAGGTGGTCCTCAACCGCCTGTTCGCCCAGACCCAGCTCCAGACCACCTTCGCCAT
>CASEKM010000200.1 GCA_949288405.1 uncultured bacterium
AAAAAATGGCCGCTCAGCGGCAATGTCATTTAGTTAGAGGGATAAGTTCATTGGCCCCCTTGTGAAAGGGGGCTCCCGGCGAAGCCGGGTGGGGGATTCCGTTGAGCAAAAAGTTTCCGTAATTCGGAATCCCTCCACCGCCTTCGGCGGTCCCCCTCCCTTTCACAAGGGAGGCTTTTGTGCAGAACCCTTAACTTAATGTTATGGCCGCCCAAGCGGCCATTTTTTATGGGTCCTCTCTCCGGCGCGCGGGCATAAAAAAGCGCGCGGGCCGCAAGCGGCCCGCGCACCGGCGGAAAACGATATTATGGGCGCATCCCTCAGCCCAGGAAGTACATCCACACCGGCAGGGTCAGCATGGAGGCCAGCGTGGTCATCACCACGCACCGGGTGGCAAAGGGGGCGTCGCTGTGATAGCGGTCCGCAAAGATGGCTGCGGTGGCCCCCGCCGGCATGCCGGTCATCAGCACGCTGACCCCCAGGGCGGTGGGGTCCAGGCGGAGCAGCAGGCCCAGCCCCAGGGCCGCCGCCGGCAGGATCCCCAGCCGGAACACGCTGAACCACACGGTGTCCCGGTTGACGATGGTGGTCAGCTTCACCTCCGCCAAAATGGTCCCCACGATGAGCATGCTGACCGCGGAGTTGCACGCGGCCAGGTAGCGGACGGTCTGGGTCACCACCCCCGGGAGCTGCACCTGGGTCACCATGCACAGCACGCCCAGATAGATGGCCAGCAGACAGGGGTGGGTCAGCACGTTCCGCAGCACCTTCCTCTTGTCCACGGTGCTGTCCGCCACAAAATAGGTGGTCCCCGCCGACCACATCACCACCCGCATGGGGATCAGGAAAATGGAAGTGTACAGCACCCCCATCTGGTCGTAAAGGCCCTCCGCCACGGGGTTGCCCAGAAATCCGCTCATGGGGACGATGGTGCAGTACTGGAGCACCTTTTTCCGCTGGGGCTCATAGCGGTTGAAGATCCAGCGGTTCAGCAACAGGCAGAACAGCTGCATCACCAGCGCCGACACCAGGAGCACGCCGCAGGTGCGGAGGATGCCCAGGTCGAACTCGATCAGGCAGGACTGGAAGATGTTGCAGGGGATGATGACATTGATGCACAGGTCGTTGAGGCACCGTTTTCCCCCGTCGTCCACGATCCCCCGCTTCCGCAGGAACATCCCCAGCAGCATCATGGCAAACAGGGCGCCCTGCAGGCTGAACAGATCCAGAAGATCCATCTTTATGCGATCTGATATCCGCCCCGGACCAGCACCTTCACGGTGCCGCCCCCGGCGGTGATGTAATGGTCGGTCATGGTGGCCAGATACAGGTGGTTTTGTACCAGCCACTCCCCGCTGTTCAGGTTCCCGCCGGCGGTCACGTCCACCAGGGCCGGGTTCACCGCCGCGCCGGCCGCGGCGCTGCCCACCCGGAGCAGCACTTCAGCCCCCAGGTCCAGATCCATCCGCTGGCCGGCGTTCAGGGTGACCACGGTGTAGGAGGCGCCGCTCCCCCCGCCGCCTCCCTGGACGGCCTGGCTGAACTGGGCGGTCAGCTCCGCCTGCCGCTGGTCCGCCCGGTCCTCCGTGTCCTGGACCAGCTTGGGCAGCACCGTCTCGTTCAAATAACTCAGGGTCACCAGGGGGTCGCCCTCCCCTCCGGCCTCCGCCGCCAGGGCCGCGCCGGTCCCCAGACACACAGCGGTGAGGCAGAAGGCCCCCGCTCGGATCTTCCAGCTGTTTCTTTTTTTCATTTCCAGCACTCCTTTGGGCCGCGGCCCTTTATCGTTATGTAAACCGCCCGTTGGGGCGGCCGGGTCACACCATGGTCTCCGGGTGGAGACCGAAGCTGACCGCAATGGCGTTATCCACTTTCTTCATCACCGCGTCGTCCAGCTTGCCCATATGCTCCCGCAGGCGGCGCTTATCCAGGGTGCGGATCTGCTCCAGGAGGATGATGGAGTCCTTGGGCAGCCCGCAGCTCATGGCCGACAGGGAGATATGGGTGGGAAGCCGCGCTTTTCCTGTCTGGGAGGTGATGGCCGCCGCAATGACAGTGGGACTGTGGCGGTTGCCGGTGTCGTTCTGCACGATGAGCACCGGCCGCACGCCCCCCTGTTCGCTGCCCACCACCGGGCTGAGGTCGGCGTAGAAAATGTCGCCTCGTTTCACGCTGTTGTCCACATCAGTCACACTCCGCTGGAAAATAGTACGCGTTACGAGGCCCAGAGGTCTTATGTAACGCTGTACTAGGATTTTCCCACGGGGCGCCGGGGATTATACTCCGCCGCAGGGGAAAATTCTCCCCCGGCGCCGCTCCCGCCGCAGGCAGGCAGCCTGCCGCTCCAGGGCATTCTATGCGGATCTGACCATATGCGTGTGCAGGCGGACATGGCGGCCCCAGGCCGGCCCCTATCCCTCCAGGTACACCCGGGGCACCCGGGGACTGACAGCGCACAGCAGCTCATAGGGGATGGTCCCCGCCAGCCGGGCGGCCCGCTCCAGCAGGGGGCCGTCGTACACCACCGCCGTATCCCCGGCCTGCACGCCGGGCACATCGGTGACGTCCACCATGCACATGTCCATGCACACCCGGCCCACCACCGGGCACTCCGCGCCGTGAATTTTCATCACCATCCGGTTGGACAGGCTTCTGGGATAGCCGTCCCCGTAGCCGATGGGCACCACCGCCAGCAGGGAGTCCCGCTCCAGCCGGGCGGTGCGTCCGTAGCTCACACAGGTGCCCTTGGGCAGGGCCCGCACGGCGGAGATGCGGCTCTTCACCGCCATCACCGGCGCCAGGCCGGGGCCGTCCAGCCCCCTCAGCTCCTCCGCCGGGTAGTAGCCGTACAGCACCAGCCCCGGCCGCACCATGTCCAGGTGGGTACAGGGATACTGTAGCACAGCGGCGCTGGAGGCGCAATGGCAAATTGGGAAGGAGATCCCCCTCCGCTCCAGGGCGGCCCTGGCGTCCAGGAATTTGGTCAGCTGGGCCATGGTGTACTCCTCGCTGCCGTCGGCGTCGGCAAAGTGGGTGAACATCCCCTCCGCCTCCAGGCCGGGCAGGCGGCACAGCCGGGCGATCTCCTCCGCCGTCTCCTCCCCCCGCTCCGGGTCCCAGAAGAAGCCCAGGCGGCTCATGCCCGTGTCCAGCTTCACATGGATTTTCAGGGCCTTCCCCGCCTTCTGGGCGGCCTGGGACAGCCTCCGCCCCGTCTCCAGGTCTTCCACCATCTGGGTGACCTGGTACTCCAGCAGCAGGGGGAAGCACGCCTCTGGGGTCTCCCCCAGGCACAGGATGGGAATGCTCACCCCGCTGCGGCGCAGCTCCTCCGCCTCACTGATACAGGCCACCGCCAGCATATCGGCCCCCAGCTCCTCCAGCTTTTTGCCGATCACCGCCGCCCCGTGGCCGTAGGCGTTGGCCTTGCACAGGCCCAGAAAGCGGCACCCGGGGGCCAGCATGGCCCGCAGGGTCCGGTAGTTGTGCTCCAGGGCGGACAGATCGATCTCCGCCCAGGTCCTCATCTTTGTGGTATCCAAAGCGTCACGCTTCCTCTCTCATGTTCATGGTAAATTCCGTCAGGGTGCACTGGATCACCCGGGCCCCGTCCACGGTGATCTCCCCCCGCTCCAGAGCGTGGGTGTCCGGGTGGAACCAGAGGGAGATCTCCCGCCCCTCC
>CASEKM010000201.1 GCA_949288405.1 uncultured bacterium
GGCGAAGCTCACGTCCGGGTCGTAGTCCAGGGGGAGGATCTGGGCGTCGGGGTACATCTCCTTCAGCTTCTTGGCCACGCCCCGGCCCACCACGTGGTTTGGCAGGCAGCCGAAGGGCTGCAGGATCACAAAGGCCCGGCAGCCGTGGGCGGCGTGGTGGAGGATCTCCCCGGGGATGAGCACGCCCTCGCCGGCGTCAAAGGTGTGGTGGATGATGGGGTCGCTGGCCTGCACCAGCTCGGGCAGGCGCACCGCCCGCTGGTAGAGGGGGTGCTCCCTGGCGATGCGGTCGGTCATGGCGTGGGCCGCCTCGAAGATGGCGTCCGCCGTGGCGTACCAGGCCTTCTCCCCAAAGGGCTTGTGGACGTGGTACTCCTTGATCTGGGTGTCCTTGTTGAAGTACAGCTTGCGGATCACGTCGGTCATCCGGGCCTCGATGATCTCAAAGCCGTTTTGCTCCAGATAGTCCTCGATGTCGTGGTTGGCGCCCGGGTGGAAGTTCAGCAGGTACTCCCCCACGATGAGCACGGTGGGCTTGGGGCTGGAGCGGTCGTACGCCACCCCCTTCATCACCTGGATGGCCTTTCGGAAGCCCTGCTCCGCCCCCCGGACGCCCCGGCGCTCCAGGCCGCCGATGAGCAGGTCCATGGCCTGGTCAAAGGCTTGATTGGCGCTGCCCGGCACCGTCTCATAGGGCCGGATCTTTCTCAGCAGCTCCTCCAGGGCGTCGATCATGGGCAGGGCGAAAGCCACCCGGACGGAGGCCGTCAGGCTCATGCGGTAGCCGGGGTGCTGGTCGTGGCTGTCCGCCCCGTCATTGGTGACAATGGGCACCTGGGCAAAGCCCGCGTCGTCCAGCGCCTTGCGCAGCAGGGCGCTGTAGTGGGTGAGACGGCAGTCCCCCACGTACTTGCCCATGGCGATGGCCACGTGGTCCAGATCGTACTTGCCGCTCTTCAAGGCGGCCAGGGCCTCGCCGATGACCACCTGGGCGGGGAAGCAGATGTCGTTGTGCACGTACTGCTTGCCCAGGCGGATGGCCTCCTCCCGGCCGATGGGCAGGGGCTCGGTGCGCAGGCCGTCCTTGCCCATGGCCGCCGACAGCACCCGGCTGAAGGCGTGGGAGGTGTTGGGCACCAGCACCACCCGCTCCTTCCGGTCCTGGCGGGTGAATTTCACCGGATAGGGGTCCTCCAGCTCCCGCACCGGGCGGGCCTTCTCCCGCTCCCGGCGCATGGCCAGAGTCTCCACAAAGGAGCGCACCCGGATGCGCAGGGGGCCCTGCACGTCGCTCTCGTCCAGCTTGAGCACCAGGGGGGTCTTGCCGGAGATCTCCCCCATGAGGCGGACGATCTCGTCGGACAGGTAGGCGTCGTGGCCGCAGCCGAAGCTGACGATCTGCACATACTCCATCCGGGGGTCCTGGGCGGCCAGGATGGCCGAGGACAGCATCCGGGCGTGGTAGTTGTTGACGATGTCCAGGGTGCTCCGGCTCAGGTCCACCTCGTTGGCCCCGGGCACCGCGTCGGCGGTGAGCACCGGGATGCCCAGGGAGGTGAACAGGGCGGGCAGGTCGTGGTTCACCAGGGCGTCGGTCTGATAGGGCCGGGCGGCCAGCACCACGGCGTAGCCATGGCGCTTCTCCACCTGCTTGAGTACCTTCTCCCCCGCCTGGACCAGCTTCCGCCGGAAAATCTTCTGGGCCCGGTCCGCCACCCGGATGGCCGCGCGGACCTCCTGGGCGGGGATGCGGAAGTCCCGCTCCATGTAGTTTGTCAGCTGCTCCGTTCGATCCGCCTCGGTGTACCAGTGGAACAGGGGGGCGTCAAAGGGAACGCCCCACTGGCGCTCCGGGTCGTCGGAGTTGCGGATGATGAGGGGATAGCCCTTCACCACGGCGCACATGGATTCGCTGCTCTTCTCCAGGTTTTCTGAGGGGACGGTGGTCACCGAGGGCATGAAGATCCGGTCCACCCCCTGGCTTACCAGGTCTCGGATGTGGCCGTGGACCAGCTTGGCGGGGAAGCAGACGGTGTCGGAGGTGACGGCGGACAGGCCGCTCTCGTACATCCTCCGGGTGCTCTTGTGGGACAGCTTCACCTGGAAGCCCAGGCAGCGGAAGAAGGTGGTCCAGAAGGGGACGGTGTCCCAGAAGGACAGCACCCGGGGGATGCCGATGACCATATCCCGGCGGGTCTCCGGCTCCGGGATGGGGTAGTCCTGGAACAGCAGCTCCTCCCGCAGGCGGAACAGGTCGGGGACCTGCTTCTTCTCCCGGTTTTTGGCCTGGAGCTGCTCCCGCACCGCCTCGTCCCCCGGGTCGCCCAGGATCTCGCCCCGCTCGCAGCGGTTGTTGGTCACCCAGGAGCTGCCGTTGGAGAAGGTGATGATGGTGCGCTTGCAGTGGTTGGCGCAGAAGGGACAGGGGGAGTTGGCCTGCTGGGTGTAGGTGAAGTCCTCCAGGGCGTCCAGGCCGATGAAGGTGCGCTCGTCCCTTCCGGCCATGCGCTCCTTGGTGAGCAGGGCGGCGCCGATGGCCCCCATCACCCCGGGGTAGGGGGCGCGGATGACGGTCCGGCCGGTGTACTGCTCCAGGGCCCGGAGGACGGCGTCGTTGCGGAAGGTGCCCCCCTGGACCACGATGGTGTCCCCCAGGGAATCCAGGTTGGAGATGCGGATGACTTTGGTGAACACATTTTCAATGATGGACCGGCACAGACCGGCCATAATGTCCCCGGGCAGCTTGCCGTTGCGCTGCTCGGTGACGATGCTGCTGTTCATAAAGACGGTGCACCGGCTGCCCAGGTGGGCCGGGTTCTGGGCGTCAAAGGCCGCCTGGGCAATCTGGTCCACCGGGATATGTAGGGAGGCGGCGAAGTTCTCCAGGAAGGAGCCGCAGCCGGAGGAGCAGGCCTCGTTGACCACAATGTTGGTGATGACCCCGTTTGAGAGCCAGATGGCCTTCATGTCCTGGCCGCCGATGTCCAGCAGGAAGGTGGCGCCCGGCACATACTGGGCGGCAGCCCGGGCGTGGGCCACTGTCTCCACCACATGGTGCTCGGCGGAGAAGGCGTTGGCAAAGAGCTGCTCCCCATAGCCGGTGGTGCCCACCCCCAGGATCTCCAGCTCGGCCCCGTCCTTTCGGTACCGGTCCCGCAGGGCCAGCAGGGCGCCCTTGGCCACGTTCAGGGGGTCCCCCTGGTTGGGGGCGTAGAAGGAGTCCAGAATGGACTCATCCTCCCCCAGCAGGACAAACTTGGTGGTGGTGCTCCCCGAGTCGATGCCCAGCCAGGCCCGGACGGTCTGGCCCGCATGGAGCTCCGCCGGCTTCCAGAGGGGGAGGGCGTGGCGGCGCTGGAATTCCTCCCGCTCCGCCTGGTCCTGGAAGAAGGGGGTCCCTCGCTCCCCGCTCCCCGCGTCCTCCTTGATCTGCTGAAGGCCGTCCAGCACCCGCTCCGGCTTCACCTGGGTATCCCGGCCGGCGTATAGGGTCTCCAGGGACAGAGCCGCCCCGTAGGCCATCATCAGCTCCGGGCGCTCCGGGATCAGGATCTCCTCCGGCTTCAGGGCCAGGCGCTGGGCAAACACCTGGATCAGGGTGGGATTGAAGGTGAGGGGCCCGCCCTCGAAGGCCACCGGCTTCTGGATCTCCAGGCCCTGGGCCAG
>CASEKM010000202.1 GCA_949288405.1 uncultured bacterium
CCCCGACCTGCCCTTCGGCCTGGGCTCCGGCGCGGGCACCATCTACGGCACCACCGGCGGCGTGGCCGAGGCGGTGGTCCGCCACTGCATGCCCGACAAGTCCCGGAACACCCTCCGGGCGCTGGAGTACTCCCCCCTGCGGGGCAACGAGTCCATCCGGGAGGCCACCATTCCCATGGGCGACCGGGAGATCAAGCTGGCGGTGGTCCACGGCCTGATCAATGCCCAGAAGCTGCTCAAGGAGATCGAGGCGGGCACCGCCTACTATGACCTGGTGGAGGTCATGACCTGCCCCAACGGCTGCGTGGGCGGCGCGGGGCAGCCCTACGGCCTGAAGGCCAAGAAGGAGGCCCGCTCCGCCGGCCTGTACGCCACCGACCGCTCCGCCCCCTTCAAGCGGGCCGAGTACAATCCCGGCGTCACCGCCATCCTGGACGGCCTCTCCCACGAAGAGCGCCACGAGCTGCTCCACGTGAGCTATCAGAAGTGATGCCATCAAAAATGGACGCCGCCCGGTGCGGCGTCCATTTTTTCGAAAAAGTCCTTGCATTGCCCTCCAAAACCCGGTATGATATATAAAGTCGTCTTTTGGCGCATATTAGAGAAATCACGGGCCCCGCGCCCGAGGAGGTTATGCAAATGCGGATGCGACAGCTTCTCGTCTCCGGCTTCGCCCTGTTCGCCATGTTTTTCGGAGCGGGAAACCTGATCTTCCCCCCGTTTCTGGGAAAATCCGGCGGTCAGGACTGGTTTTTGGGCTTTCTCTGCTTCTTCCTGGTGGAGGCGCTCTCCTGCGTGGGCATCTACGCCACCATCCACGCCGGCGGCAGTGTCCAGTCCATGCACAGATCCATCGGGGCCAAGCCCGGCGTGGTATTGAACACCGCCGCGATCTTATGCACCGGCGTCTTTATCGCCCCGCCCCGCACGGCGGCCACCACCTATGAGATGGCCGTCCGTCCCCTGTTTGACGGGATCGGCCTGCTCCCCTTCTCCATCCTGTTTTTCGTGGTGGTGCTTCTCCTGACCATTCGGCCCAGCCGGGTGGTGGAGATCATCGGCAAGTGCCTCACCCCCGCCCTGATCGTGGGCATTTTGATTTTGATCGTGGTGGGCATCGTCAATCCCATCGGGGAGATCGCCCCCTCCTCCTCCGCCAACATCGTCCAGGACGGCGTGCTGGCCGGCTATCAGGCCATGGACATCCTGTCTGTAGCCGGCTTCGCCATCATCATCCAGGACAACATGGTCCAGTCCGGCTGGAAGACCTGGGAGGAGCAGCGCAGCCATGTGGCGGGCACCACCGGCGTGGCCGCCCTGCTGCTGGCCGTGGTATACGGCGGCCTCACCTATCTGGGCGCCTCCACCGGGGCCTCCTTCGGCAACGGCCTGGATCAGGCCGGCCTCATCGTGGCCATCACCCAGGAGCTGCTGGGACAGGCGGGGGTGATCATCCTGGCTGTGGTGGTGACCCTGGCCTGCCTCACCACCGCCATCGGCCTGTTCGGGGCCACCGCCTCCTACTTCCAGCGGCTCACCGGCGGCCGTCTGTCCTACCGGGTGGGCATCGTCCTGCTGGCCGTCATCGGCTGCGCCATCTGCAACCTGGGCCTGTCCACCATCATCGCCGCCGCCAGCCCGGTGCTGTCGGTGATCTGCCCCCCCTTCATGACCACGGTGGTGCTGCTGGCCTTCCAGAGCTGGATCTCCCGCCCCGGCCTCTACAAGGGGGCCGCCCTGGGGGCCACCCTGGCCAGTCTGCTGCTGGCCCTCCACGACTACCTGCACATCTTCGCCCCGGCGGAGCTGCTCCCCTTCTACAGCTACGGCTTCGGCTGGCTGCTGCCCGCTGTCCTGGGCGGGATCATCGGGGCGCTGCTGTCCAAGCCGGCGGCAGCTCAGAACTAAACGGAAAACCGGCGGACAGTCCCCTCATTCGGACTGTCCGCCGGTTTTTCACGGTTCCACCTCAATGGCGCCCACGGGGCAGCTCTCCGCCGCCTCCTGGATGAACCCCTCCTCGTCGGGGTAGATGGCGTCCTTGGCGGCGGCCACCCCCTCCTCGGTCATGAGAAAGACGGAGCCGCACAGGTTGACGCACAGGCCGCAGCCGATGCAGTTCTCGTTCACATGGACGTTCATACACGTTCCCTCCTCTGGTATTCTGCCCGATAGCTTTGCCGGAGGGGGGATTTTTATACCTGCCGTTCACTCAAAGGTGCCTAAAAACAGGGGGACCCCGGTCTCCAGATCCACAATGCCGTACAGGAAGGGCCGGTCAAAGATCAGGGTGAGGCCGGTTTCCGGCGGGGCCGAGGCGCCGCTTCCCACCTCCATCACCGTGGCGGCCGCCGCCTGAGTGCCCTCCTCATTTACTTCAATTTTCGCGGCATGGATCGCCTGGGAGAGGAAGTAGCCGTAGGGGTGGTCTCCAGCAGGGAGAAGTCCGCCGTCCCCGCCGTGAAGGCCCTGTCCAGCCCCATGGCGGACAGGACGTCCTGGAGCTGGCCGTTCCACTCCGCCTCGAACTTGGGCAGGGCCAGGGTGCGGAATTCTGTGTCCCTCCGGCCCTCCAACAGGGAAGCCAGAGCATCCCCGTCCAGGCTGTTCAGCCAAATCTCAAATTCAGCGCCTTTCTCCGGCATCAGGGCGAAGAAGGCCAGCCGCCCGTCGTCGTAGGGGAGGACCGCTCCCTGGGCATTCTCTGCCTGAAGATAGGGAAAGCTGGTATAGCTGGCGTTGAGGAAATCCATGGCCTCCTTCTCCCCCTCCTGGTGCCAAAAGCCCCGGAGATAGGTGGCGTTGGGGGAAAACTCCGTCTCCCAGGTGTTTTTCAGGTACAGGGCGTTGACCAGCAGGGCGGCGGCGTTTTCCTCAAAGGGCTGGCCGATGATGTTTGGGATCATCCCCTCCGTGTGCTCCGACACCCAGCCGTTGAGGGCGGGGACGACGGCCGGGTCGGACAGCTCCTGCTGGAACACCTGGGCGTCAAAGATGCCCTGGCATTTGCCGATAAATTCCTCGAAAATCTGTCCCTCCGGGTCGGCCCATACGCTGTTGGCAATGGAGCACTCTGTGGAGCCGCCCAGCTCCCCATAGGACCGGAGCAGGGCCGCATAGGCCGCATTGACGGCGTCCAGACCGGCTCCGCCCCCCAGCACCTGTTCGAACTGGGCCCGGGTCTCCCCGCCGGAGCCGTTGGCGGCCATCCCCAGGGCCAGCGCCACCGAGAGGGGAGACAGGAGGACAGGACTTTTCTCCGCCCCTCTGGTCTTCTGAAGCAGCTCCAGGCCGAAGCCGGCCAGGGCGGACTGGACGGCGGGGGTCTCCTGCGCATGGGCCGCCAGGTCCTCCTGGGTCAGGACCACCGGCTGGGCGGACAGAGGCTGGGCCCGGACCTGTCCGGGTCCGCAGCCGGACAGGCCCCCCAGGCACAGGGCCAGGGAGAGGACAATGGCAAGGGCGCGTCTCATAAAAAAACCTCCTTCTGTCGTTTCAATGGACAGCACTTCACTTCTCTGTCTATTCAGACGGAAAAGAGCCCCGCCGGTTGCGTGTACCCGGAAATTTTCTCCGTTCGGAGAAAAAAATGGGGCGGCTCTGCACAGCCGCCCCGCAGGGAATGTAGGTT